>JANQHJ010000111.1 GCA_028282745.1 Sedimentisphaerales bacterium
TCTTTGCTGTACTTTCGGTACTTCGCCATGATGGACACTCCTTGCAAATTGGGACATTATAACCTCTGACCAAGTGTCCGTCATCCGTTGAGCACATCAGTTCTTTTTTGAGCTACATCCCACAACTAAATTCAGCAACACAATAAAAATTAATAACTTCGCTTTAAATCCCATAAAAAACCTCACATTAAAACATAATATATACGCTGGAGTTTAACTAATCCCTAGTAACTTTTCAATGTTTTTATATAGCAAGCTTTAAATCCATTTGTGTGCATCTGGTCTGGCCATTTCACCCGACCTTTTTATATGGTGTGCTGTTTTATAAAGATAAGCCGGATATTAAATCCGTTAGCCTACACAAAAAGTCAAACGGATATATGGCACCTTTACCGTTTACTATCATTCGATATTATTATATCCGTTGCAGCATTGAGATCTTGTGCAATTATTTCATTTCCAGACAGTTCATCAATGTGTTTTTTTCCGTGGCCGGTAAGGACATATATCCCTTTTCCACCTACATTTTCTGCAAGTTTAACATCACAAGGATGATCTCCAATGCTAAAAGAACTGTACAGGTCAATATTATATGTTGCCGCAGCTTGCTCCAAAAAATAGGAATTCGGTTTTATGCATTGACATGCGTCCTCTCTTTTGTGCGGACATACATAAGTATCTGTTATTACAATACCTTTTTCGGCAAGAGTCGCAGCGACATGCACATTAATCCTGTCAACATCATTTTGATTAATTATACCCTTAGCTACACCGGATTGATTTGTTACGATAAACAGGAGATAATACTCCTGAAGCCGCAGCAATGCTTCTGCCACTGCTGGATAGAAGATCACTTCTGACGGACTGTGTAAATGGCCTAAATCTTCTATTATAGTTCCATCTCTATCTAAAAAAACCGCAGGTTTTTTAGTGTCGGCCATTGTTGTTTCTTGCCTTTCTATTTGAAATAGCCAATTTCATTATTCACATAGAATTTTCACCGGAATACCAGTTTCTTTATAGGAAGATAGCTGCCTGATCAAAGCTGTTACCAGCTCAGTAATCTTTCATAGTCTTCCAGTTTTCCTTTATCTAAACAGCAGTGTATGATCTCTTTTCCAAGAGGATCAATATCGGGATGAAGGAACTTTTTTAACTCCTGTTTAAAGAAGTCCTGAAGTATCTTTGCTCCCATATCATAGCCCTCGGTACCTACCTCCGGCTGCATATCAACCTGAAGCAACCACTGGGGAATCAAAGAACCTTCAACCTGCATAGTATTAAATGCATAACCTAAGATCGCACAGCGGGCAGGTTTAAGTTGGTTAGGTCTAAATGGAGCGATACCTCGCCTTGCTAAGTATTCTCGGCTAATCCACTGCGGCATAAACCCTGTTTTCCAAGCGCCAACATGTTGATTAGGAATAAGTGTATATCTGATTTTAGGTGTAGAAATTATCTGACGAAGAAGCAGATTTGCGTGGTCAACAAGACGGCCGGTGGCAAATGGCCAATATGAACCCACCCCTTCACTGGACATCTTTTCCGTATCATTTATGCTCGGATTTTCATGGCCCCTTGGAGCAACAAGCCTCCAAAGCCATGCCAAACTCGGCGGTAAAATATGCAGGTAACCAACTATGCCGTAGCTGGGCTGTTCTTTTGTGCATGATGGTGTCCGTATGCCGAAGCTCCTGACCGTCACTTCCACATTGCCGTTTACGGCGTTGGGAATAGATTTTCTGGGAAGAATAACCCTTGGATTAGGGCATCTCTTGCCGGGCGAATCCTCAATATGTTCCCATATCAAAGCCGTCGAACCTGGTACTGCATCAATGTTTAAGAAAAGCAGAGGTTCCTGAGGATGTACTGTCAAAGACTCCAGATGAGGTTCTATTCCGTATTTTTGTATATGGTTTACACGCACAAACCACGCTTCTTCTGCATCTTTAACTTCAAGATATTCAGTTTCGCTATTCGATATAGGCTTACACATAGCCATATCATCCGTGACTGGGTATAATTTACAGTTTTGGCCCATAGCCAGGGTTCTTCTCTCCCCGGTTATAAGATTATGTCCAAGTAGTAATCTACCATCTTCCTGACGATGTGCCTGCTCAATCATTTCACTTTTACCGCCACCACTGGCACCTTCATGCATTATTGTTATGATATTATCATAAGGAGTTTCGACCCCCACAGTTGACGCATGCAGGGTTGGCCAGTCCTCATTTTCGCCAATTGTCAGCAATACACCGTAAACACCTTTTTTAGCACTTGGCCCCGGATACAGGTTATATGAAAAGACCTCGTGTAGATCATTGAGACGGTTATGCACAACAACCTGCTTTCCACCAAAATGCGTATGCCTGAAAGGCGGGGCCAGATAAATAACACTGTAGATTTTAAAATCATTTGTCATATCCTCAGGCAATATTAATCCCTGAAGGTCAGCCAATCCTCCCACAAAAAAACCTGCATTGGCGGGTGCAACGAGCATAGCCCCTTTTCCGTGACTTTCATTGAGACCGCCTAATGAGAAAAAAGTGACAAGAAGATTCTGCCGGCTTAGCCAGTTAAATGTATCCTTACGAACATTTTCGAAAGGTAACTCAAAACGATCGCTAAACCTGGTTTTGTCTGTTTGGCCATCATCGGCAACAAGCATGCATTCAGGATCACGGCGTCTCATATAAGGATCAATATAATTGATTGCAAGGCCGTTACGTACTTTAGTTACTGTTGCTTCAGTTATGCTTTTGCCATTTATATCATAACTTACATCATATACGCCTTGTTCCTTTTCACCAACTGCAAGAGAAAAAATTTCTTCCCTGGAGCCTGGTATCTTGTAAGATGGACAGGTATTTAAAATTTCTTGAACTTGTCTTGGAATTTTTAATATATCCCACTTTTTTTCGAGGTTAGCAGTATTCATAAAATCAACCTTTTTGTTTTTCTATTATCTTCATGCTCATAATGAGCCGCTAAGATGTTAAAAAATAATCCTGACGAACTCATAAAATTATACTTTTTAATTTCTGATTCTTTTTTGGATCTCCAATGCATCCAGCAAAACAAGTGCTGCCATAGATTCAACTACAGGAATAATTCTGGGTAAAATGCAAGGATCATGTCTTCCTTCAATTTTAATCTCTTTCGAATTACCTTCGATATCTACCGTTCCCTGGACTTTAGATACTGAAGGAGTCGGTTTAATTGCCAGCTTTATTATTATATCTTCTCCGGTAGAGATGCCTCCAAGCACTCCGCCGGCATGATTTGTTAAGAATTTCCCATCTCTCATTTGATCATTAAATTCGCTGCCGCGGCTAAGCGAAGCTTTGAATCCGTCACCAAACTCCAAAGCTTTTACTGCTCCCAGTGAAAATAAAGCCCCGGCCAGTCTTGCATCGATTTTGCCAAAAACCGGATCTCCCAGCCCGGCAGGTAAACCGGAAATTCTAAGTTCAACAACACCGCCTACAGAATCTCCATCCTTGCGGGCTTCCAAAATTGCCTGTTGCATCTTCTCGGCAGCTTCCAAGTCAGCACATCTTACAGAATTTTTCTCGATATCATCTTGGTTGTATGATATTGCCTTTATGCCTGCTATCTCAATACTCGAAGCTTTAATGCTTATGCCTCTGCCTGTTAATATTTTTTTGGCTACCGCACCAGCTGCTACTCTCGACGCCGTTTCTCTGCCTGAAGATCTGCCGCCACCCCTGTGGTCTCTTATACCGTATTTTTTCCAGAAGGTCATATCTGCATGCCCAGGCCTGAAAACATCTCGAATGAGGTCATACTTAGTCGAATCCTGATCCTTATTTGCTATGAGCATTGCGACAGGAGTGCCTGTGGTTTTGCCCTCAAAGATGCCTGACAGGATCTGAACCTTGTCTTCTTCACTTCTTGGTGTCGAGACATTACTTTGTCCGGGTCGGCGTCTATCAAGTTCTGTCTGAATATCTTCAGCCGATATCTCTATTCCGGGTTTGAGACCATCGAGTACAACTCCGATGGCAGGGCCGTGGCTTTCTCCAAAGGTTGTTACTTTTATTAAATCCCCCGTTGTATTTGGTGATTTGGAAATCACCGCAAAGTAATCAGCAATCGTATCATAAAGTCTTTCAGCTATCTGATCCTGACTTGAAACATCCATCAGGATATCTGCAAAAGGTTCTAAGGCTTCTGTCTTAACCTTAGCAAGATTAAGGAAAAATTCCTTAGGATTTGGTTGATCGTGATACCTGGATTGGCCATTTTTTTCAAGCCGTTGCCATAAAAGCTCGGGACTGCCTTTTAGCAGTACGACAACCGAATCTTCTCGGAGGATTGCTCTGGAATCCGGGTGCAGTAATGTCGCGCCGCCAACAGATACAACACACCAATCAAGCTCGCCAGCCTGTTTAACCGCTTTTCTTTCATATTCACGAAATGCCGACTCACCTAAGCAACGGTATATTTCATAGCAGTTTAGTTTTTGGCTGTGCTCTTTCTCATACATTTCTTCGATAAAATCGTCGGTTTCATAAAAAGGTATTTCCATAAGGTTTGCCACCTGTGAACCAACTGTACTTTTACCGCTGGATTTTGGTCCTGTTACAATTATTTTCATCATAAGTCTCTTTAATATTATGAGATTAAAATTCTTCTATCGAAATAACTATAATACATTTTCCGGATTCCGGATGCAGGCTAATAAAAGAATCCGTTACACGATTTGGCAAAACAGCATCGAGCGCCGATTCAAAGATGAGTTTTGACGCATCGTAAGTGCATTTGTAGAACTGCTCCAAACGGGTACGATATGATAAATCCAGAACACATTCTTTCTCTGCCTTGGAAAACGCATCTTGTAAAGTTAAAACCAAACAATCAGAATGAATATCGATTTCAATCGAACCTGGATTTATAGCCAGGTGTTCTGCAAAGAATTTTTTCGATATCTGTAAAATCTTTTGTTTCAAGGTTTCTTTGTCATCCATAGGATACTTTCTATAAAAATATTTTATTTTTTTACATCTACTGTTCTTGTAAAAGAGGCCGGCATCCCCTTAAAAAAGGGATGCCGGCCTATACCTTGTCTTGCCACCCTGCAAGGGATTGCTGACAACATACATGCAACATATGTAAAGGCAAAAAAAATCCGGCATAAGCTCTATTTCGCTCAATACCGGCCTATTCTCGAACTGACAACTTCCGTTGCCCCTTCTAAATATCTGCCTAAATGTAAAACTTAGGCATAATCATACAAAAAACAACCTATATATTCAAGCACTTTTTTTGATTTTATTTATCCTGTGCCGGATTCTCAAACTTAGGGGCTTTTTCAAGGGTAAAAATGATAATTTTTTCCCCGGTAACCGTACTAATATCCATGTGCATACTAACAGGCTTAATATCGCGAATTATATCTCGAACAATACTCTCAAGCAGTACTCTTGCTTTTTCGATCAGTTCCCTGCGCATCTGCTTAATTAATGTACAACCTTTTGAGGGGTCTTGTGCTTTGGCCAACTGTTTCTCTGCCGGAGTCAATACTCCTCGATGTCTAACCAAAATCATGTCTTCCATGATGAATGTTTTTGTTTCCTTAGGGCCTCTGCCCATGTATTCTTTCTCAAATTTTATAAAAGCCTCACTGATCTCGGCTTCCATCTGACCTTTGGTTTTATTATTTTTCATCTCTTTTTAGTTTCGAAGTTATACAATATACGTGAATATTATCATTAGACCATTTTACCCGTATTCTCATATAAGTCAATAAAAGATGAAAGCCTTAAAAGTGAGGTGGTAACAAAGATTGCGATTGATATTAAACACTCTTTCCAAATTGGGCCATTATAACTTCTGACCGGGCGTTCACAATGCGCTTAGCACCTCACAAAATATGGTAGATAAGCTTATTTTTTAATGGCTAAAACAACACTTGAACTTAATATAAACATAGTGTAGAATCACACTTACAAAACTCGGAATCGTTTCCAACAATTAAGAAAACTTTTTTGCCTTACTATTGATGGAATTGGCCTCTGGGGCTTATTTATGGGCAATAACAAGTTAGATAAACAAATAATTGACACCGTAGCAGTATTTCATTTCGATGCTCGAAGTAAGTGCTTCTTCCATAACGGTGATTCCATAATCGAAACTCTCGGCAAAAGCAAAATGCTCTTTTTGGAGAACAGTCTGAATCACACCCTTAAGGCTATCAAAGAGAACTGCCGAATCCTGTATGATCGGCTGATCGGCAAAGAAGTAAAGCTGCGGATCAGCGAAGCTTTCGGCGGCACAGTTCTTTTAATGCCGCATGAGCTGGCAATGAACAGTGAACTTTTTGAGTTCAAATACAAGGATAGGCAAGACCGAAAGAATATGCTTGTGGGTGAGCTTGAGCGTGGATTGTTTCATCTTTGCAACGGTGATCTGCATATCTCACAAGTTTCGAATCACAGCCTGCACTTCTATGCTCGTCACAGGGATAGTCTTGAATCTATTATAAAAGTTCTTGGCTCTTACAATGACGCGTTAGGTTTGTCTCAATGGCTTAACATACTCAAGCAATTAGACGGAATTATGCTCCTGGAACAATTTTGGAAATGGCTTGGCGGCAGGAAGACAACTAAGTCTATTTTAAAGGTTGCTTCAGATTCTGTGATCAGGCCTAAATCTAAGATAAGAAACGCGATTTTTTCCGATGTCAATTCTTTCGCAAAGGATATGAAGCTTGATATTAAGCAAGTTACCAAAATCGCGATGGACTTTAAAGAAGTTTATATCGAGTCCGGTACTGTCACACTTATATACAAGCTCGACAACAATATATACAAGGCCGTTCGGATATGCCCGTCACAGATGCTCGACGCAATGAGTGCCGAAGCGGCTTGTTCTTCTGTTTACTACGATAACGTGCGTACCGATATTTTCCATGACCATGGAGATTATATTTCGGGCTGGATCGATAACCTGAGGTCATATGTCAAGAATCCTATCTACTCAATGATAGGAGAAAGGCTTATCTCTGATGACTTCCATAAGGTTAACGCGGCAATAGACGAACTGCAGGGGCAGATATTAAAGAAAGGCGGCGATCGTGAAGCAATACGGCTTCTTTACGCGGCACTTTATTATTGGCAGGACCAAAACAAGGGTATATGCCGGGCGGTAAGCTTGAAAGTCAATAAAATACTTGAGGATGTACTTACAGAAAGGCCTCCCGGATTTGCATCCAAGCTGATCAATCAAAGTGTTTTCAGGGGAGAACGAGCTCGCATCCGAATCACAACTATCAAGCCTCACGGTGTAAGAAGGGATAAAATACGAGCGCGGGTTCTCTGGTCGGTCAACGGCTACAGGAAAAAGACGCTGGTTATGAAGCTGGATCCCAAAAGAAGTTTTTATAATAAGCTGACCTTTAATGCCGAACTGCCCGCAAGGAATGGGTGGATACATTACTCAATTCAGATTTCTCTTGATGAGGGCAAGAGATGGAACTATGAGAAATCAGATGACAACTCACATGGGCTGTTAAAATTCATCCCTGACGAAAGAGGACACCGGGTTTTGAGTTTTTATGTTGATACTTTCAACCTTAAATTAGATAAGCATATGCAGCCGATGCGTGACAGCTCCGGCGCATATATATACGGGACTTTTGACGACATTGCCGATCAGCTCGAAGCGATAAAGGCTGAAGGTTATACACGTATTTATCCGCTTGGCGCGCTGGAATTAGGCTGGGCCGGTGAGGCAGGGCCGGATCCATCAGTCTTTTCGATATGGGACAGCAAGACGGTCAGGCGGGATATGGGCGGAATTGAAGGACTTCTGCGTTTGAAGGAAAAGGCCGATTCGCTAAATATGAAGATTCTA
>JANQHJ010000037.1 GCA_028282745.1 Sedimentisphaerales bacterium
TACCGGGCCTATCGAGGAAGGTTGCGACTGTTATTGCTGCAGGACGTACAGCAGAGGCGCGGTGCGTCACTTTTTCAATGTCAATGAAATGCTGGGGCCGATCCTTGTATCTATACATAATATAAGGTTTTACCAGCGACTTATGGCTGAAATAACGGAACATATAAAGGCTGGGGACTTTGCCACCTGGAGCAGTGAAAAATTGACCAGGTATCAGGTTTTTAACGTGAATAACCCGTGATACAGCCGAAGGCTTTATCTAAATAAAAAATTAAAATGAAAAAATAAAAACTGCGGAATCCGCCTTTGGCGGATAACTCTTTAAAATATAGATAATTACGTTACGTGTGTTAAAATATGCCTGACAGAATGATTAGAAATTAACACTTCGATAATCCCAAAAAGTCATCAATCCTATAAATAGAGCCGGATTGAAGAATTTTCTGTAAATTTTTGTCAAATTCGGTTATAAAACGCAGTTTCGAAACTATCTCAAATGAAAGGAATGAGGTATGGAAAACTTATGGATAATAGCTAAAGCTGAAATTGAAAAGGGCGAGCCTGTCGGTACAGAGGGCGATGCCGGTACTATAGACCCAGCTGGTAATGTTAACGATCCTAATGGCGCGGGAAAAACCGGGGATAAGCCCGGCAGATTCGGTTCTCTTCAGATAATGCTTTTAGTGCTGATGGTTTTCTTTGTGATCATGATGTTCCGTGGCCCGAAGAAGAAACAGCAGGAGCACCGCAAAATGCTTCAGTCACTGCAAAAGAACGACCGTGTACGGACCATCGGCGGCATTTACGGCACTATCGTCGATGTGCGTGACGATGAGATAGTGCTTAAGGTAGATGAGTCGAATAATACCAAGATCAAGATATCACCTAACGCGATAGGCACAAAGGTATCGGAAGAAAAGAGTTAATTGAATTTTCGTATTCCTGTCGGTGGCAGGATTTAAAGAATAAAAAATAATTATAACTGAGGTTTTTCTGGAGCAGATATGAAAAAGGTTCTGGCTTGGAAGTTTGGACTAATTGCATTGATAATAGTTTTGGCATTTTTTCGGGTGTATCCACCCAACGAGAAGCTAAAGGCTGGTCTTGACCTTGCCGGTGGTACGAGCTTGATCTATGAGATTGACGTCGCCGATATGAGCCGGCAGGACACTAAGGGGCTTGCAGAAAAGACAATTACAGTACTTAAGCGTCGTGTCGATCCCTATGGTGTTCGTAACCTTATATGGCGTCCTTTGAGCAATACACGTTTTGAGATACAGATGCCGCTGGCCAGTAAAGATGCTCAGAGCAAGCGAGGCAATTATGAATCGGCTTTAGCTCAACTTTTATCTAAAAATATTAACGTATCGAAGGTACTTCGCTCATTATACAAACCAACAGCTGATCGTGATAAAGACTTTAACGATTTTGCGGCTGGTTCGCAGTATGCTCAGAATGTACTTAATGAATTGACAACGGCATACGATGAGCTGCAAACAGCACGATTGGCTGCGGATGAGCTCGCGGCAAAACTTAAAGAGCCTGAAGCTGATATTGCGCTGGCGAAGCTTGATCTCGATGAGGTTCAGGCCAATGTAGGTTACTGGATGATAGTTGACAGCAATGAGCGCACCAAATTGCTTGAAGCCTTTCTTGGCGTAGATAAAACAGATGTTAAGCTTGCCCTTCTGGAAGACTATACCGGGTTATATAAACGATGGTCAAAGGCAATTGAAGTCCTTACTACACCTGAAACAGGTCAGAATATTATATATGAGAATGCTAAGGCGAAATTAAAAGGTTTGGTTCTGACCGAAGATGAACTCAAGCAGGTTCTGGATCAGAAAGAGAAAAAACGCCAGATGGCTGTCGCCGGACTTTTGGAGCGTTATCCGGATAGAAAGGAAGAAATCAGGCAGTTAGTCAAAGCTTTTGAAGGATACAAAAAATACAGAGGCCGGTTAGATGATCCCAAGGATCTTCAGCGAATGCTTAAAGGTGCCGGTATCCTGGAATTCAGAATTCTTCCGACAAGCGGTGATATAAAGAGTGACTCGGAACTTCATAAGGCTTATGTCGAAAATCTTGTTGAAAAAGGGCCTAAGTTTGCTTCCGACAGCAAGTATGTCTGGATGCCGGTAGAAAATCGAGAAGAATGGCTAAGTCCGGGTATGGAGATAACTGTTAGAGATGAGAATAAAAATCCGTGTGTAATTGGCGAGTTCGGCGGCAAATTTTATGTATTATGCAGCAACAAGCCCGAAGAAATGATGCTTCATAAAAATGAAGAAGATTCATGGCGGCTTAAGAGGTCCAGACGTACGTTGGATCAACAGGGTCGGCGAGCTATCGGCTTTACCCTTGATGATCGGGGTGGGTGGCTTTTCAGTAAGCTGACCGGTGATAATCTTGGAAGGCCGCTCTGTATTCTGTTAGACGGCATGGCATTGTCTGCTCCATCAATAGGTGATCAGATAGGTAAAGAGGGAGTTATTCGTGGTGATTTTTCAGAGGAGGAAATCCAGGATATGGTTGATAAGCTCAATGCCGGTTCATTACCTGCGATGCTTGTTGAGCAGCCAATTTCGGTAAAATCTATAGGCCCGTCTCTTGGTGCAGCTAATCGTGATAAAGGTATAAATGCCGGTATTATTGGTCTTATTGTAGTAGTTGGCATTATGATGGTTTACTATCTTGCGGCTGGGGGAATAGCTGATCTTGCCCTGTTATTCAATATGTTAATAATTCTTGCGGTAATGGCATTTCGACAAGCTACGTTCACACTGCCTGGTATTGCTGGTTTGATATTAACAATAGGTATGAGTGTCGATGCTAATGTTCTAATTTTTGAGAGGATAAGGGAAGAGCAGCTTAAAGGCTCGTCTCTTCGGATATCGATCAAGAACGGTTACCAAAAGGCACTTAGGACGATCCTTGACGCCAATATTACAACGTTTATTACTGCTATGATCTTATACGGAGTAGCGCCGGAAGAAGTTAAAGGATTTGCTTTAGTGCTTATGATCGGTATCGTAACAAGTATGTTTACGGCATTATTTGCTACAAGAGTTATTTTTGATCTTCTTATTGAATTCGGTATTTTAAAAGATCGGATCATAATGCTGCGACTCATAAAGAAGCCGAATGTGAACTGGATGAAGCTTAGGCCGGTGTTTTTAACGCTGTCAGCTATCCTTATCGGCGGCGGTATGCTGATATTCTTTACTCGTGATGATACAAAGAACAGTAAATATGATATCGAATTTACGGGTGGAACTGCTGTAACAATAGATCTCAAAGAACCAACCCATGTCCAGGAGGTCAGGGATAAAATTAAAGCAGTTGGTCAAGAGACCGGTAACCCTGCGATAGCGGCATCGAACGTTTATAAGGTTGGGGAAATCCAGCAAGAAGAAGGTACCCAATTTGAGATCAACACCACCGAGACGAATAAGACCGTAACCAAAATTACATTTGCCGAAGCCGGTATAACTAAAGAGCAGATCGTTTCTGGTATTAAAAACACTCAGAAGTTGCTTAATAGAAAGCTTACGAATTTGATAATCACCGCTGACGCGGATCAGGCGAATACGTTTGTAATTAAAACCAGTTTGCTTCACAAGTCTGCTGTTAAAGAAGTTCTGGAGAAAGCATTTCTTAACGCTACTATAGGTGAGCCGAAATTTGATGAAGTCGTTAATAACGCTGTCATTAAAGCTTTTGGCGAGGATCTGCAGTTGAGGAGAAGTCTTGAACCTAAGGTAACTTTTACAGATAAGGTCACCAAAGAGATGGCTGAAAAAATGCCCGAACTTCTTGATTACATCGGAGGAGTTAAGATAACCTGCAATCTTGGCAGGGAGATAACACCTGAGCGGTTAGAGAGACGCTTCAAAGATCTTCGGCTTAAACCGGAGATGGAAAATGCTACATGGTATGATTATATGCTTGTAAATGAACAGCTTAGGCCATTAGTTAAGGCTAAAGTGGAAAATGAAGAGCAGAAAGAATCTGAGCCTGTCAGTTCATTTGTTTATGTCAGCGTCGAGCCTGAAGCCGGTTCAAGAGAGCTTAGTGACCGGGAATGGAAGACATTTATTGCGGACGAGACAAGCAAAGTCATGATGGCTGGTGAGCTGGAAGAATCGCTACCGCGTGTTACACAGGTCAATCCTTCGATCGGGTCAGAAGCTAAGACGGCGGCTATGCTGGCGATCGGGTTATCCTTAGGCGCGATCATTCTTTATGTCTGGATACGATTTGGTAATGTGAGATACGGCTTAGCTTCAATCGCCGCTTTGGTGCACGATGTTTGCATTACGCTTGGCGCAGTGGTAGCTTGCACTTATATCGTGAAATCAGGCATCGGACAGGCGCTGCTGTTACAGGATTTCAAGATCAGCCAGGTAATTATCGCGGCGTTTTTGACATTGATCGGTTATTCGCTGAATGATACGATTGTTGTATTCGACCGTATCCGCGAGAATCGTAAAAAGGCCCAATTGCAGCCTAATACAATAAATGACAGTATCAACCAGACGATCTCACGAACTATTATGACGTCCTTGACGACATTCGTTGTTGTTCTGGTTATGTATATTTTTGGAGGCCAGAGCCTTAGAGGCTTTACCTTTGCGATCGGGCTGGGTATAATTATTGGTACCTATTCATCTATTGCTATCGCCGCACCATTGCTGCTTTTGGGAATAGGCAAAGAGAGCAAAAATAAATAGCTAATCAATCAACGCCAATCAGCCGGAGCGGCTTGATATGCGAAAAGACACGAAGATAGGAATATTCGTGACTCTTGTTTTGGGCAGCGGGGTAATACTGTATTTAACTACCCTCGACGGCATGAGTATGGACAAGCGGATACTCAAAACGCAAGAGCACAATGGTATCGAAGTAATCCCGCAGGATGAGCAGTACTCGCAGCTGCCGGTCTATGATGAGGCTGTTGTGTCGGATGTTATTGAGATACGCGAACTTGACGAAGGGATAGCTGCGCCAGAAGAGTCGGGCGAGATGGAGGTTGTCATACCTGAAGTAGTCGAGATTCGATATATCAACGCTAACCGGGACAAGACTTATTACGAAAAGCAATATACCACGCAAAGATTTCATATCGTTCGCAAAGGCGAGAGCCTCTGGAAGATAAGTAAAAAATATTACGGTAAGGGTGGCGATTGGAACAGGATATACGAAGCCAATCGAACCTTGTTGAAGAAAGGCCCCGCCAGTATCAAGGAGGGCATGAAATTGATAATTCCCCGATAACTATCAGCTTTTTTATTTTATTAGTTCGGCTGCATCGTTATCTATCAGCCATGTTATCTTATCGAGCACCGGCCAAAGTGTATGGATGGGCAGGCACACGTCATCAGGCTCAGCGGAAAAGACTTTTTTGACGATCTGTGCTTTTTCTTTACCTGAGACAAGAACGATAAGTTGCATAGCATTGGTCAAGACCGGAGGAGTTAGGGTTATCCTTGCCGCGTCGTTATCAAGAACGTAAACGGCACAGGCGAGATCCTCAATGTCTATCGGGGCGTAACTGTTTGGGAACAGCGAGCCTGTGTGGCCGTCGGCTCCCATGCCGAGAATGATCAGGTCAAAGACAGGCCGTTGCTTTTCCTGCAGGTTGAATACATTTCTGATCGTGTGCTCGTATTTGTGAGCGGCCTGACTGAGATCGCTGTATTCGGTCGGAATCTTGTGAACATTTTGCTCGGGAATCGGAACCTTGTCGAGAAAGGCGTCGGCGGCGAGTTTGTAATTACTCAATATCGAGTCGATGGGTACGTATCGCTCATCAACCCAGAAGATCTGGACTTTGTCCCATTCTATATTGGCCGAATGCTCGGGGCTTCCCAGCAGTTCATAAAAATCACCCGGCGTGTGACCGCCGGAAATGGCTACATAAAAAACTCCCTTGTTTTGTATAGCTTTATTTGCGCAGGCGACAAACAACTCTACACTGCGCTTGGCGAGATTCTCTGCGCTATCGACAACCTCTATTTTGGGCTTGTTTTGTGACACAGCTTCCATTCTATTACTCCCTGATCATAGTTCCTCTTTATCCTCCTATTATGCGGCCGGGGGCCCAAATTTTCCAGAAGAAACTTGGGGTAAAACATAATTATTTACTGCTGATTTATACGCTGCGATCCGGGATAGGTTCTAACTTCTATCAGGGCAAAGTGTTATTATCAGGCTGGCCGATGAAGAAATTTTTGATATCCTCGAGTATCATATATAGCGATGGAACCAGAAATAACGTAATAACTGTGGCAAAAGCTACGCCGAATGCCAAAGAAATGGCCATAGGTATCAAAAACTGAGCCTGGAGCGATTTTTCGAGCATCATCGGGGTCAAGCCTAAAAATGTTGTCAGGGTAGTGAGCATAATTGGCCTGAATCTGCGGGTTGCGCAGTCACGTATAAGCTGTGTGCCGGCTATGCCCTCCTGGCGTTCCCGATTTATCAGGTCGATCAGAATAAGTGAGTCGTTTACTACAACTCCGGCCAGAGCGACCAGCCCGAACATCGATAAAAAGCTCAGGTTGAATCCCAATATTAAATGGCCTATTGTCGCGCCGACGAGCCCAAACGGTATCGCGCTCATAACGATCATCGGCTGGATATAGCTTTTAAACTGTACGGCTAAAAGAGCATAAATAGCAAGAAGCGCGATGGGAAAATTAACCGTCAGGCTGCCGAGCGATTCGTTGCGCTCTTTTCTTTCGCCGCCGAATGTATAATTAAGGCCTGTGTATTTTCTCTTGAGAGCAGGCAGTACATTGTCAATAAGATCCTTGTTGATCTGTTCCGTCAATTCACCGGCAGTGACATCTGACATGACGGCGATGATCCTTCGTTTGTTGACACGGCGGATCATTGCATAGCCCCTGCCGTAGTCTATTTCGGCGACAGCTTTAAATGGAATTTCCGTACCGTCCGGCAGCCGTACTCTCATATTCTCGACATCGGAGATGCTTCTGCGCTGCTCTTTGGGATAGCGTACCATGACTCGAATATCATCTCGGCCGCGCTGGATGCGCTGAGCCTCTTCACCGTAAAAGCCCTGTCTTACCTGTCGCGCTAGATCAGATAGAGTGAGTCCTAAAGCTCTGCCGGAATCTTTAATGTTTAGTTTGAGTTCGGGCTTGCCCTCTTCAAAACTATCAGTTATGTCGGTGACTCCGGGGTATTGGGCCAGAGCTGCTTTTAGATCTTCTGATGCCGATAGGAGCGTGTCAAATTTTTCATGGGCAAGTTCCACATTAACGGGTTCGCCAAGGCTGCTGATTTCTGAGATAAATTGCAAAGAAGTCACGCCCGGTATCTCGCCGACGATATCTCGCCAGCGGTTCATTAGAGCCTTGCTTGAGAAGCCTTTTGGTCTGTCTTCGCCGCCGAGGAATTCTACGTTGATCTCGGCGAGATGTGACGAACCTGCCTCGCCCGCCTCGATGCTCATTGGACCTTGGTTGCCGGTAGCGGGATGGGCGCCGATTGTTACCGCAATGTGCTTAACTATTGATCTATCCAGTTTATACTTCTGGTCAGCTTCGCGGCGAATCTGCTCAGCCGCTTCGCTGATATCATTGGCAATTTCTTTTGTTATTTCGACGGGAGTGCCGAGCGGCATTTTCAGCCATGCGATCATATTGTCGGCCTCGACTGCATCGAAAAAGCTAAAACCGATAACTCCGCCTTTTATCATGCCCACCGTGAAAATTAAAATAGCAAGGGCAATCGCGAGAGTAATGTATCTGAATTTTACCGCAGCCTGAACCCAGCCGGAGAATATGTTTTGTATAAAATTTTCCAATTTGCCGCTTATGAATAATCTCAGCCTGTCTATAGATTTTGTGATAAAATTAGACTTGAGCTTGATCTTGGAACTAAGGTGGGCAGGCAATATTAATAAAGCTTCGATCAGGCTGATGAACAATACACTTGATATTATGATTGGAAGCGCTACAAGTATCTTGCCCCATACTCCTTTTGTAAAAGCCAGTGGAACGAAAGCGAATACTGTTGTAAGCACGGCTAATATGACCGGCACTGCCATTTCCTTTACGCCTCTGGTCGCAGCCTGGGTCGGATCCATACCCTGCTGGCGGTATGTGAAAATATTTTCACCGACTACGATAGCATCGTCA
>JANQHJ010000017.1 GCA_028282745.1 Sedimentisphaerales bacterium
AAGGAGCGATAGCGACTGCGGCAATCTTGATTTTTGAACGTTTAAGATTGCTTCGCTGCGCTCGCAATGACCTGATGTTACAACTTTTCTACAGAGCAATGTAAAATCACAGTTATTGGTTGATTAACTATTGAATTTTGAGGATTTCGAGCGATGAAAGTAAGCAAAAAAGCACAAAGTATTCCACCGTCAGCTACCATGGCTGTAACCGGAAGAGCCAAGGAAATGAAAGCATCTGGTGTTGATGTAGTCAGCTTCGGCGCCGGTGAGCCCGATTTCGATACCCCGACATATATCAAGCAGGCTGCTATCGAGGCCATTAACTCAGGAAAGACAAAATACACGGCTACGCCCGGTATCCCGACACTGAGGAAAGCTATTTCCGAAAAATTCAAAAAAGATAACGGTCTTGACTATCCAGCTGAGCAGATAATCGTCAACATCGGTGCCAAGCACTCCGTTTACGAATCGATGCAAGCTGTTCTGGACGAGGGTGATGAGGTTATTTTACCCTGTCCATATTGGGTGACATACCCGGAGGCTATCAAACTGACCGGCGCAACTTCGAAAGTTGTCCCAACCGATAGGGCGAATTCATATAAGATGACAGCCGATCAGTTAAAAGCAGCTATCACAGATAAAACTGCGATGCTGCTGCTGAACTCACCGAACAATCCCGGCGGATTCACTTACAGTGAACAAGAGCTAAGGGAACTGGCCAAGGTTCTCGAAGGTACTGATATTATGGTACTTTCAGATGAGATATACGAAAGACTCGTCTATGGTGACACGAAATTCGTCAGTTTCGCCAGTTTGAGTGAGGATGCTTATTCCAGAACCATTACTATAAATGGCTTGAGCAAAGCTTTCGCAATGACCGGCTGGCGTCTTGGTTATGCTGCCGGGCCATTGGACGTGATCAAAGCTATGGGTCGTCTGCAGTCCCACATGACCCAGAATGCCGTTGCCTTTGCACAGGAGGCCGCCATTGTCGCATTGAGCGACCCGGAAGGTGAAGTCGAAAAAATGCGCGAGCAATTTCAAATAAGAGCGGCTCACATGGCCGATAGATTAAATAGTATAGGCGGTGTGGATTGTCCCCAGCCGACCGGAGCGTTTTACTGCTTCCCGGACATTTCTGCCCATTTCGGCAGAACTATTGGTGATGCAAAGATCGGCGGCAGTACAGACTTTGCCAAGGCCTTACTTGAGCAGGCCAACGTTGCTGTCGTTCCCGGCGAGCCGTTTGGTTGTAACGAGAATATCAGGTTGAGCTTTGCTTGTTCTAAAGAACAAATTGACAAGGGTATCGACCGACTCGAAAAATGGCTTAGCTAAATAAAGATTCGGATTACCAAATAACAAATTGGAAAGAGCATTAACGGATTACCAATATGGATGATCTCTTAAACAGCAAGAAGCGTTATGCACTATCAGGCTGGCCGATGATAATCGCATGGATCGCAATGTTGATCTTCGCCTTTCACGCCACGACTCACATGGTCGGAGCGGGTGACACGTGGGTAGCAATGGCATGCGGTAGGCACTTTATCAATCATGGAGTTGATACGGTAGAGCCTTTTAGCGCAAATTCTCATCATGCAGGTCCAACGGAGGAAGAAGTTGAGAAGTGGCCTGGTTGGGCCCAGAAGATAGTTGACGCTGTTGGATTAAGGAGATTCCAGAAAATACATCCGACGGGCTGGGTGAATCAGAACTGGCTGACCCATGTTATATTTTACTGGACAACTCATTTGTCTCCTATAGCCGACGGTCCGCCTGATATGTGGGATGCAGATCAGCTGGCAGATGCGCAATATTCCTACAATTCGCTGGTAGTCTGGAAGATCATTCTGTATGTCCTGACGGTAATCTGTGTTTATTATACAGGCCGAGTACTTGGTGCCAATCCAGCTTTAAGTGCGGCAATGGCATGTGCGGCAATGTTCATTGGCAGATCATATTTCGATGTTCGCCCGGCTGGTTATTCGAACCTGTGTACCGCAGTTTTTCTATTAATATTAGTATTGAGCACACAACGAAATATTCTGTATTTATGGTTATTAGTGCCGTTAACGGTTTTCTGGTGCAATCTTCACGGTGGTTACATCTATGTATTTATGATGCTTGTGCCGATATTCGGTATTTATTTTTTGAAAGAATTACCCCAAAGGTGGACAGTTCCTTTCTACCTTGGTCTTATATGTTTAGCACTTTATGGTTTTAGCACAATACAGTTCCTTGGTTACTCAGTTCCAAGTGGAGTCGAAGCAATTTCTGTTTTCAAATCAGTGGCATTTCTTAGTGATTGGCTGTTATGGGTATCTATTTTTCTGACAATTGGAGGTTTTTTACTAACCTTTTTGCGGGATAAAATGGATGTATTGTTCTACGGTTATCATATAGGCGCCTCAATCCTGTCATTTACATTGTGTGGTATTCGTATGGGGACAAAACAGCTTTTTGAAAATGAGGAAATCTTAAAAACGATAACAACAATGAGGCGAGTTTATGTTGTTTTGTTTGGCGTCCTTTTAATTGTAGGTTATGCATTAGTCTTTCACAAGCGACACCTAAAAGGTGTAAAGGTCAAAGGTTTATTTCATATAGCAGCAGTTGGAATAACAACCTTTGTTGCTACATTGATATTTAATCCATTTCATCTGACAAACTTTACACACACTTTTATCATCAGCCTGAGCAAGCATGCTAAGATGTGGAAACGTGTCCATGAATGGCACGGTGGATTTGAATGGAAAAATCCAGTGGGTACCGGTTTCCCGTTTCTTATACTGTTTTTACTGTTGATGGGCATGGTCATTTTCTGGTTATATAGTCGATTTGTCAGCCCGTCATTATCAAAGGGTAAAAAAGAGCAGTCTGGTAATAATAACTTTTACATTCTAAGCGCCGTATTAGGCTGGATAATGGTGATTTACTTAGTATGGGCCTTATTTGTAAGTTTGTCTTTTTGCCCTGCGGACTTTCCGAGCTTCCTGATGTGTTCAGTAGTTATAAGCTTACTTATATTATGTATAAATATGAGCGTTCATTTTATTTACCTGTTGATACCTGTTATATTTTTATTGGCTTATATAAAAAAAGATTATCCCAATAATGTTGCATTAAAGTGGATATATATATGGCCGTTTGTCATAGTTCCTCTTTATGTATTACTTCATTCATTAATGTCGAAGTTTTATAAGAAGATACGCTATAGTTCTGTGAATATTTCCCTGGTTTTAGGGACGGCTTTGGTTAGTGTTGTGGTATTATTATGGGTAGATAATCCGTTCGGCTTTAAATCTTTTGGCGATTCAGAAACGATCGGATCTTATTTCGCACAGTATTTCTCTATTAGGAGGCCTTGGCGTCCTCCTTATGAAGCAAACCTGCCTTTATTATCAAAAGGATATAATAAACATTTGTTCAATGTTTTATATGTAATTAACGGCATAGCACTCTCATTGTGGCTGATCGTGCCCTTAATAAAGAAGTATGCCGTTCATTTGTCCAATAGTGTGAATAAAGGGCGTTTGCTCAATATCCTGAAAATGACATCTGTCGTAACATTTTCCATGTGTTCATTTTGTACTGTTATTCTCATAACGTTTGTTTCTAAAAATATACTTTGGGACTATAGTCAGTCATTAAAGGTGTTGTTTATAGTTCTTTCAATAGTCGGTACGAGTACTTTTTGTATTTTTGCAGCGTCCTTATACATGAAGTGTCTTATTCCTTCGACTCAGTTGTCTCGGGAACAACAAGAAGGTCATCAAGAGCAAGTTGATGTTGATGCCGGCCCTGAGTATAAATTCCCCAAGATCGACTTGGTATTTCTGGCTATAACGTTTTTGACGGTCAAGATGGCATACGATTCGCGTCGATTTATTCCGATCGCAGCAATGGCGGCATGTCCGATCCTGGCAATGTTTATAACCCAGATATGCAGGGGAATGAATGCGTCATTTAATTTTTATAAAAGCGGCCGATTTGTAGTAAGTTCTATTTCAAAGCCTCTCGAGCAATTTTTTATTTATAGTGGCTTAGTGCTTACAATAACATTCGGTTTGTGGTGGGGCGTTCAATTCAAACAGGTGTATCTTGATCCATGGGGGACGCATACTAAGTTCACGTCGGTATTTATGCGGATGACAGCCTCTCATGTAAAGCCATTCATGGCGCTGCAGTTCATCAGGGATAATAATATAACCGGCAATATGTTCAACTACTGGACGGAAGGTGGTTTCATAGCCTACGGCCAATACCCGGATAGTAAGACTGGTAGAACGGGTTTGCAGTTGTTTATGGACGGCCGTGCTCAGGCAGCTTACGAGCCTGAGATATTTATCAAGTGGAATGAGGTAATGGCGTGCACTAATAAAGGCGCTCATCTAATCGAGACAACCAAAAAAAGAGGGCGTTCTCTTAATAAGAAAGATTACTTACAATTGGGTTCATTGCTTGACAAGCAATTTCAGAATGACAATGTTTGGGTAATATTGCTTCCTACTAATGATAAAACGGAAATATTCATTAAGAGTATGCAAACACACCCTGACTGGGAGGTTGTTTTTTATAATAATGCCCAGATGCTTCTTGTTAATAAGAGGACAGAACGGGGCAAGGAACTATATGACGGCGTTTTTTCAGGCGAAACGAAATACCCTGATGAGTTCTCAAGGCATTTGACGAAAGCTTATAACCTGATAAATACTTCTGTCTCAAACAAAAATCTTGACCTGGCAAAATCAGGCTTAAAAGAGGCGAAAGCAGCCTTTGCTTTAGAGCCTGGAAGGGCATCGATTGTAGAGATACTTAAGTTGACTAATAAATTCGGTGCACTTTCCCCTGAGATAACAAAGATGTGTGTGGCGTATATCGAAGATTTTGAGCAGAACAAAAAGCAATATAAAAAGCAGCATGGGTACAGGATGCGTTTAGTAGCAGCGATATATACAGCTAACTATATAAGCGGTCACCCAAATGTACGAAAAGACCCAAAGGCTTTAGAATATTATTCCAATCTTGTCACAAAGAACGACAAGGAACAACGAAAGCTCCACTATATGCAATCGTGGTAATATTAATATATAGCAGGTACTATGTCGTATATCGTTTTTGATTACACCAGAGCCAGATGCAATATTAAATAGGCCATATTTACAAAAGGTTTTATGATGTCAATAAGTGTATTCTTTCCCTGTTATAACGAGGCCGCTAATGTTGAGCGAGTGACTTTGAAAGCAGTAGGAGTGCTTGAGCAACTGGACACTGATTACGAGGTCATAGTAGTAGATGACGGCAGCAGTGACGGGACGGGAGATATCGCGGAGAGAATCGCCTCAGAGAACCCCAAAGTTAAATTGGTGCGCCATGAGGTGAACCAAGGGTATGGATCGGCTCTTCAGTCTGGTTTTAAGGCTGCGAGTAAAGAGCTTGTGTTCTATGCGGATGGTGACGGTCAGTTCGATATAAATGAGATGCCTGCATTACTGCCTTTAATTGACGAATGCGATATTGTAAGTTGTTATCGAGTAGGACGGCAGGACAGTTTCATACGCAAGCTCAATGCCAAGTGCTGGGGGGCTTTAGTAAACCTGCTGTTTCACATGCGTATCAGAGATATTGATTGCGCATTTAAGCTCTATAAGCGAGAGATCTTTGATAATATCGAGATGTCAAGTACCGGGGCGTTAATAGATACAGAGATATTAGCCCGTGCAATACGCAAGGGCTATAAGATCATCCAGCGGCCGGTGAAGCATTATCCAAGAACAGCGGGGGAGCAAACCGGCGCGAATATAAAAGTCATCTTTCGAGCATTCAAAGAGCTGTTCAAGCTTTACGGTCGTATCCGAAAAAGTGA
>JANQHJ010000013.1 GCA_028282745.1 Sedimentisphaerales bacterium
TTTTCCAATCGGTAGCTGTCACCCAGACATTTACACCCGTGATGTTGGGATCTTCAAAATCGGCATTGGTTGTAATCAAGTTAGCCTGCGCAAAACTAATATACATAAACATCATTATCGTAAAAATCAAAAATACTCTCATCTTTTTACTCCTCACTCTTCAAAAAATAAATCATCACACCTGCTCTACTACAACTAAACAGCTCTTACTACAGGTGAGTAAAAGCTATTTGAGACTTTCTAATAAAACTCCTCCTAAAACTATTCACCCTGCTCACATTACACGAAATGGTTCTTATGGCAGGTAAATAACGAACCATTTACACCCGCTTTTCTTTCAGGCCTTCACCGACATTCGGCGAAATATAATTACACTTATTAAGTTATTAACTTTTCACACTACTCAACAGAGGTCAGCAACAGTTGTGGATGTATAAAGTATGTTCTGTCATAACTAATGTTATCATCTACATCAATTGCCACTAATGTCAGGAAACCATCCGTTTCATTGATTTCCAAATCAACAGGGATTGAATCTCCCGGTAGTGTAGCACCGCTTTTGAACTTAACCACTCCATCAACAAGAATTACAAAAGATGCTTTTGGATAACTTTTTTCAATAATCTCCCGGACACATAGAGTCTTAAAGCCTTCTATTGATAATCCAGGCAAATCATTGCGTATTTTATTCAGGTCAAACGTAATACCAAGATTAGCATGTAAATAGATACTTGGATCGTTTACGGCATCATAGACCTGGCCGTCAACATCATAATAGTTCAGATAATCCCAGCCTGCCGGCCCGTTTGTTATATAATGATGAAATTTGCCATTGGTCTTTGGGCAATCAGCATATACATGACCTTGGGAACTTATAACAACTGCACCCTTTTTGACTCCAGGGACAAACACGCCATCAATGTAGTTACTATCATTTACTGAATAATATTGCTTTCCCGCCCAGATATTCATACGTTCCTTTTCAGCATTTTTTTCGTTCACAAACTTACCGCCTAAAGGATCCAGCATTACGTCTTCAGAGCCGGCACCGAATCCATCTCCTCCGACAATTACATCTGCCAAGTCAAAATTCTGGCCCTTCCAGACGAACTCTCTTTTTGAATCGATACCCTGAATGAACTGACTATGCCCTATTTCAATATCTTTCATTCTCCGCATAGTATCCACATGCTTTGCATGGCCGGTTGTCAGTATGCTTTGGTCGCCGTTATGCGCTTTAGAATCAGTTCTTAAAGACGCCTTACCTTTGAACATGTGCACGCTTGTTCCTTTGTCTCCAACCTCTACTCCAAACTTAGTGCCCAGATCAGTTATCTCAGAATTCGGGGTACTAACAACAAAACCTTTCGCCCTTCCTGAAACATTTGCGAACAGTTGGCCTGACTCAAGGAACATCCTATTTTGACTTTTAAGCTCGAATTCGGCAGGTGCTTCAATAATGACTTGCGCTCCATCATTAAACGCAATCTTAACTACCCCCTCATCCAGGCGTCTAAATCCCTCACTATTCCACATTTCATCACCAATATTCGTGATCTTTTCAGGATCCGCCCACTTAGCATTAATACTTTCAATAAGAACGGCAACCTGCATGCTTTCCGGCACAATATTGACCCATACAGCAATGAAAAGTAAAGCAGCTAAAGATAGACAGGCTGCGGCCAAGGTGAGTTTATTTACTTTCCTTGGCCCAACCTGTACTTTCTGTTTTTCTTCAGTTGCTCTTTGTGCTCGTTTTTTATACTCTTCAAATATCTTTACTGACGGAGCAGTCTGTTCACTAATGAGTAGTTCATTCCAGAAATTATCGCTCAAAACAGTTGACACGAACTTATCATCAGTTTGGTCTGCATTTTCAGAATGAATTATATAAGTGCCGATCTCACCGGGTTGTGACAACCCTGAGTTAATAAAGATAAAATCCATATATGCTTTAGCAGCAGACGGTTTTGATTTCACCAAAACGTTTAGTTCAGAAAGCTCTTTTTCACTGATAGAGCCATCCATGCACTTGATTATTAATTCATTCAGATATAATTCTTCTTTTTCGCTTAGCATCTTGCTATCTCCGGGCTGTTTTAAGCCAGCCCATAGTTCTTCAATGCACGTTGAACACATTGCCTTAACGAACGATGCACTCTTGCCATGGTGTTATATATTCCATTTACAGAACGATTTGTGATCTGCGCGATCGAAGTGCATCGCTTGTTATGCTCGTATCTCAAGGCGATCAGCGCTCTTTCTTTTTCAGGTAACTTCAACAGGCACTTTTGAAGTGCCTCCAAACGTAATTCGTAATTATCCGAATATGTATCAGTCAGGGCTTGAATGCTGTCCATTGCCTCTTCACTGAGCCACATAGCCCCTTTTTTACGCCTGCGGTTCAAAACCTTAAAACGTGCAATTTGTGCAGCCCAGGCTGTAAAATTAGTTCCCTCTTCGTATTCGTTGAACTTTTCCCACATCAGCCCAACTGTTTCCTGGAAAATGTCGTCTGCATCCTGGTAATTAGGGCAAAGGGCAAGAATGTACTGATATATGCGTTTCTGATTCTTTACGAAAAGAGACAGAAAAGCTTTATGGTCATTTTCTTGTCTGTTAGCACCTACATCCATGACTACATAGCACCTTCATTAGGGCATAAAATACCTGTCAAAGACCCTCTATTAAAGAATATGTCGTTCATGGAAAAATCCTAATGGTAAAAATGCCTTTTTTTCATTATTCACATAATGAAAAACTGTGGGTTTTCACTCGCAGATATGATACCATAACACATTGTAAAACATAGATTTATGGTCCTTTGAAAATGTTCTTTAGTTAAATCGAATCTACTTTTTGGATTTTTTTTGAAATTTTCAAAATATTCTGGAGCATTCGTGAGCAAAGGTATGTTTAAGCTTATTTAATGTACATTAATGAACCGGGAGTCCTAAAAAGACCAAACCTACAGCTAAATCGCTCTATGTTCGGTTTATATAAGTACTTATATGGATTTTAAACAAGAACAGGTTAATGTATTCTTAAAATTATCTCGCGGTGTAGGATACACCTCTAAAAATTGGTACAGTTCATAAAGTTCCGATAACTCGAATTAGAGCATTATTTGAGAGATCCTCTTGCTATTAGAGTACTTGCGCCATTTCAAAAGAAATTCTTGCTATTGCTTGGATATGCGCCTATATAGTGCAGGTGATAGACCAACTGTCTGCTTGAATTGGCGTGAAAAAGTGCTTTGGTCGGAATATCCGCAATCTAATGCTATCTCAATTATTGGATCGTCGGTATTACTCAACCGCCTGATAGCTGCATCCATACGGATTTTGTGAATAAACTGCCCCGCTGTTATTTCAAATATCTTCTGTATCCTCTGCTCAAATTGGTATGGTGAAAGCTCAGCCATGTCAGCCAAGTCATTTATTTTAAGAGGCTTATTGTAATTGTTCTGAATGTAATGAATGACTTTGCTAATCCCAGAATAATCTTCCGTTTTCTCAGATGGTGCGTGAAGATCTCTCGATATTCCAACCAATCCAATTATTTGATTCTCCTTATCCTTAAGCGGAACTTTATTAGTCAGGCACCATCCAGTACCGCGCGAAGGATATAATTGAAGCTCAAGTTGATTATGAATCGGTTTGCCCGTTTTGATTATGGCATCATCCTGGGCCCTATAACTTGTCCCAAGCGGCGCAGAAAAAACTTCATCCGCTGTTCGCCCGATTAATTCTTTCTTTTCACGGAAACCACATCTCTCAACTAATGATTGATTGACTACAACATATTGGCCTTTGTCATTCTTTATAAAATAGACAAGGTCGGTCATGTGGTCGAAAAGCTCTTCGCCTATGAAGGGCTCCGCCAGTTGGTCAAAAAGCTCATTTTGAAGTTTTGAGTTAGCCATTTTGCAAAAATTTCAGTCTTAGCTAATCGATACGCAAAGATTTACTTTAAAGATTATGACACAATACTTCTCAAGATGTCAATAGTTAATAAGTATATTAACCATCAAGACCTTACAGTGATTTCGGAGACATTCTCGGAAACAAAAAACAATGCAAAACAAGACTAATTCCACGGTAAGAAAAGTAGTTATTATTGACTCCCACACAGCCGGTGAACCGACCCGTGTAGTTATTGAAGGCGGTCCACCGCTTGGTAAAGGTACGTTGGCCCAGCGAAGAGAAAAATTTCAAAAAAAATTCGACCGTTTTCGTTCAGCTGTAGTAAACGAACCACGCGGCTCTGATGTTTATGTCGGAGCTTTATTGGTTGAGCCTACAGATCAGACATGCGCAACGGGTGTAATCTTCTTCAATAATGTCGGCTACCTTGGAATGTGCGGGCACGGTACAATAGGCGTAATGGCAACATTGGCTCATCTGGGAAAAATTGAGCCTGGCACACATCGCATCGAGACACCGGTCGGAATTGTAGTTGCGACATTGCTTGAGGATGCAAGAGTATCGGTAGAAAATATCCCCAGCTACAGGGCACATAAGGATGTGTTAATTAATGTTCCAGACATCGGGCAAATACGCGGAGATATAGCCTGGGGCGGTAATTGGTTTTTCCTTTGTGAAAATCACGGGCAGGAACTTGGTTTAAATAACGTTGAGCACCTTGTCGATTTCGCATGGCATATTCGCCAGGCTGTTAATGAACAAGGCTATCCCGAAGTTGACCATATTGAGCTTTTCTCACCTTCCGATTCGCACAGCTTTGTCTTATGCCCGGGCAAAGCTTATGACCGCTCGCCATGCGGGACCGGAACAAGTGCAAAGCTCTCTTGCTTAGCTGCTGACGGGAAACTCAAAGAAGGAGAAATATGGACACAGGAAAGTATAGTCGGCAGCAAATTCGAAGCAAAGTTTCGCTGGGAAGGAGAAAAGATAATTCCTACTATTACGGGCATTGCCTTTGTAAATGCAAGATCAACTTTACTGCTTAACGAGGATGATCCTTTCTGTTGGGGGATCGCCCATTGAGCAAAATATTCGATGCCATTATCGTTGGGGGCGGTATCATAGGCAGTTCATGCGCGATGCATTTGGCAGAATCAGATCTTTCCGTACTTCTGATCGAAGCAAAAGAAATAGGATCAGGTACCAGCGCCGCGGGCATGGGACATATTGTTGTACTCGATGATTCAGAAGAGCAATTCGTATTGTCATCTTATTCGAGAAAACTCTGGAAAGAGCTATCCTGTAAGCTTCCTGAAGATGTGCAATGGAAGCAATTTGGAACAATCTGGGTAGCAGCCGACGATGAAGAAATGCAGATAGTAAAAGAAAAACATGCTTTCTATACTGAGCGAGGAATAAAAACAGAAGTGCTCGACAAGAAGGCTCTCGCCGAGGCAGAACCAAATCTAAGAGAAGATTTAGTTGGGGGCCTTTTAGTGTGTGATGATGCGGTCATCTATCCACAATGCGCATCACTGTATTTTGCTAATCGCGCTAAGGAAAATAATGGTAGTGTCCTTATAAATTCAAAAGTTAAGGAAATAAATACTGATGGAACAGTCTTACTTGGGGACGGCAGAAAATTCAGCGGCGGTATAATTGTAAACGCTGCGGGCTGTGATTCTGTTGACCTGAGTAAAAATTGCGGAGTATTCAAACGCAAAGGACACCTTGTAGTTACTGACAGCTATCCGGGTTTGATCAGACATCAGGTTATCGAATTGGGGTATCTTAAAAGCGCCCATGTTATAACCAGCGACTCGGTTGCATTTAATATCCAGCCCAGAATTTCAGGTAAGATGCTTATTGGTTCATCACGTCAGTCTAATGCAGACGATTCAAGAATCGATCATGTCGTACTGGCGAAAATGCTGGACCGTGCCTTCGACTATATACCCAGGCTTAGGCACATTTGGGCTGTTCGTACCTGGTGCGGATTTCGTCCGGCGACCCCGGACAAGCTCCCCCTGATAGGGCCAAGCCCGGATAGCGAAAAAATATGGTTCGCCACCGGCCATGAAGGCTTAGGAATAACAACTTCAACCGGAACCGGCCGGTTGCTGGCAGATATGGTTCTCGGTAAACAGCCTGAAATTCCTTGCGAACCATACCTGCCAAATCGATGCGCCGTTGGAGATAGCTCTGATGCCCAATGAAATAACATTATCTGTTGACGGCAGGCAAGTTACTGTCGATAAGGGAACGGTCGTAGCAGTCGCTATCGCCAAAGCCGGCGTCGAACGCTTCCGTAATTCTTTTTCCGGCCAAAGCCGAGGCCCTCTTTGTGGGATGGGGCTTTGCTTCGAGTGCCGGGTTACTATCAACGATCAGCCGCACTGTCGAAGCTGCCAAACGATATGCCAACAGGGCATGGAGGTTAAGACCACTGATGAGTAATGCTAACAATGAATATGATATTGCAGTCGTTGGCGGCGGGCCTGCTGGAATGGCAGCGGCTTGGGCAGCATCTTTGAACGGGGCAAAGGTAGCTCTGATCGAAACATCGCCGTGGCTCGGCGGACAAATTTGGCGAGGAGAAGATTCAAAGCCTGTTTCACATGGCGCGAAAAAATGGTTCAACCGTATCAGAAATTGCAATGTTGATGTCTTGCTGAATACCACTGTTATTGCTGCATACCAACCTTATAGATTAATAGTCGAAATTAATGGCGAACAAAGGGAAATTAACTGCAAAAAACTAATCCTTGCAACAGGCGCAAGAGAATTGTTTGTGCCTTTTCCTGGCTGGACACTGCCAAATGTATTCGGCGCCGGTGCACTGCAAAACATGGCCAAACTCGGCTGGCCCATTCGCGGCAAGCGTGTTGCTGTCGCTGGAAGCGGGCCACTTCTATTCGCTGTCGCCAAGCACCTGAAGGATCACGGCGCTAAAGTAGTATTGATCGCTGAACAGGCTGATTTCTCGTCGCTTATCAGCTTCGGCATGAGACTGCCGTTTTTATCACCCGACAAAATAATTCAAGCTATCTCATATCAACCTAAATTAATAACCGTCCCATATAAAACCCACTGCTGGCCGGTGGAAGCTCATGGTGATAATGAGTTAAAAAGTGTCACATTCACAAATGAAAAAAAAACCTGGACAGTTGACTGCGATTACTTTGCCTGCGCGTTTGGGCTCATAGAGAATCTTGAATTGCCAATGACGCTTGGCTGTAGAATTGCAAACAATTCCGTTGTTGTAGAAAAGACAGGTCTGACTTCGGTTGAAGATATTTACTGCGTGGGTGAGCCAACCGGTATTAGTGGTATCGACGGAGCATTAACCGAAGGCTTGATAGCTGGATTTAGCGCTACTGACCAGCACGATTCAGCGAAAAGTCTGTTCGGCAGGAGAGTTCGAATTGACAAATTCGGCGCGGTTATGTCCAGACAGTTCAAACTAAGAGAACAGCTAAAACATCTGGTAAATGATGACACTATCATTTGTCGTTGCGAAGACGTCACTTACGGTACAATCAAAAATGATAAATCGTGGCGAACCGCTAAAATATACAGACACATTGGAATGGGACCATGCCAGGGACGCATCTGTGGCGGCGCTGTCAGATTCTTATTCGGCTGGGAAAAAACATCCATAAGGCCGCCTGTTTTCCCAATCAAAATAGAAACATTAGCTGCCATCGGCAGTTCGAAAAAATAGCCATACAAAACAGAAAGGATTATCATGGGTTTAGAACTAAAAAAAGAAGCTATAAATGCCGCAGTTTCTAATCTTCAGCTTCGCACTAAAGCTTTTATAAATGGAAAGTCGGTTAATTCGGTTAGCGGAGAAACTTTTGCGACCGTAAATCCAGCTAATGGAAAAACGTTTGCAGAAATTGCAAGTTGCGATGAAAAAGACGTTGAACTCGCGGTAAAAGCTGCTCGTAAATCATTTGAAAGCGGCTGCTGGTCGAAAATGCCACCCGCCGAACGTAAAAAGATAATATTTAAATTCTGCGATCTGATGGAAGAGCATGAGGCTGAGTTAGCACTTTTAGACTGCCTTGACGCCGGTAAGCCTATTTTCGATTGTGTAACGATCGATGCCCCGGAAACAATAGAGTGCATCCGCTGGCACGCTGAAGCTGGTGATAAGCTGCTCGACACTATTTCGCCTACCGGCAGCAGTAATCTAAGCCTGATCGTTCGTGAGCCTATGGGTGTAGTTGGGATTATCGTACCGTGGAACTTCCCTGCCCAGATGACCGCGTGGAAGATCGGCCCAGCTTTGGCTACCGGTAACAGTATCATTCTAAAACCCGCAAAGCTCACTTCATTAAGCGCTATTCTCATGGCGGAACTCGCAGCCGAAGCTGGAATTCCAGATGGCGTTTTCAATGTCCTGCCTGGCCCAGGGAGTACAGTCGGCAAAGCATTAGGAATGCACATGAATGTCAACATGGTTGCCTTTACCGGCTCGACCGAAGTAGGCAGAACACTTCTGGGCTATTCATCTCAATCGAATCTCAAAAGAATCATTCTCGAATTAGGCGGTAAGAGCCCGCAGGTTGTAATGGCTGATGCCGATCTTGATATAACTGCTGAAAATGCCGTCAGCGCCGCTTTCTGGAACATGGGCGAAAACTGCAGCTGCGGCTCGCGATTAATCGTTCATAAATCTGTAAAAGACGAACTGGTTAAAAAGATGGTCAAAATATTAAAGACCTGGCCAGTTGGCGATCCGCTTGATCCTGACACTCGATTCGGCCCAATGGTGGAAGAACCGCATATGGAGAAGGTTCTCAGTTATATCGAAGCTGGTAAAGCAGAAGGCGCTGAGCTGGTAATGGGCGGCAATAGAGTACTCGAAGAAACCGGGGGTTATTTTATCGAACCTACCATTTTCGATGAATGCAATAACAAAATGAAAATCGCTGCCGAGGAAATATTCGGGCCTGTGCTTTCGGTTATTCCATTCGAAACAGAAGAAGAGGCTGTTGCTATCGCTAACGACACAGAGTACGGCCTGGCATCATCTCTATATACTCGCAACGTTAACGCCGCTCATAGAATTGCTCGTGCAATAAGAGCTGGTACAGTTTCGGTTAACTGTTTCTCCGAAGGTGATATGGGCGCCCCGTTCGGCGGCTTTAAGGAATCCGGCTTCTTTGGCAGAGACAAATCGATCTACGCTCACTATCAGTACACTGAAATGAAAGCAATATGGATGAATCTTGAGGATTAAACTATATGACTGCAAAAGAGACCGGCCAGACTTTTAAAGGCGTTTTTGTCGCGATGATTACACCGATGACATCGGATCAGGAAGTTGACTATGATCAGCTGGAAAAATTTGCCGACTATTTGATCAATTCCGGCGTACATGGATTGATACCATTGGGCAGTACCGGAGAATTTTACGCTCTTAGTGATTCAGAGCGGGCTGAAGTTCTTAAAGTTGTTCTCAATACAGCTGACGGACGTGTCCCCGTGCTGGCAGGAACCAACGCCGCATCAACAAGTAGAGTTGTTCAGTTTTCTAAACAGGCTGAAATAGCTGGTGCCAATGGGCTACTTATCGCACCGCCTTATTATTCTTTACCTACACTTGACGAGTTGTACGAACACTTTAACCAAATCAACAACAACATTGGCATCCCGATCATGCTCTACAATTACCCCGGCCGAACCGGCGTCGATATGACAGTTGATTTCGTTGAACACCTTAGTGGTTTAAGCAATGTCAAATACGTCAAGGAGAGCACTGGCGAGATAACGCGAATTGGTGAACTTGTCCGTAGATGCGGCGACAGGCTTACGGTTTTCTGCGGTGCCGATACTATCTCCCTGGAGAGCTTTTTAATGGGCGCAACCGGATGGGTAGCCGGCATTGCTAATGTCCTGCCGAAAGAGCACGTCAAACTTTATGAGTTTGCTGTTGAACAACAAGATTACAAAGCCGCCCAGGAATTTTACGTCAAAATTCTGCCGGCCCTCGGTCACATAGAGAACAGCGGTAAATACACCCAGTTCGTCAAAGCAGGCTGTACTGTCACGGGCCACCACGTCGGTCCGCCGAGAATGCCTTTATTGCCTGTCACAAAAGAAGAAATGAAGGGAATTGAAGAAGCATTAAAACAACTGTGATATAAAAAGCAGGAGTTTTACCATGAGGCGATATTTCATTTACTTGCTGGTTTTCTTGACTTGTCTAAACTTCTGCCTAAAAGCAACAGCATCTACAGTCCAAGTCACAGCTGCCCCAAAAGAATTAGGCTTTGATCCGTTCTATAAAAAGTATCTTGACTGTAATGGAATTCATGTTATCAGCTCGGAACAAGTCAGCGACAAGGCATTTTACAGGCTAAAAGAACTTCTGGACAAAATGCTTGAGAACCGCCCCGACCTCAGGAAAACATTGGTAAAAGAAAAGTTCAAGTATATTATCATAGGCCAGCACGAACAGGTCACGGATATCCCGGACTATGCACACATGAAGCCTAAAGATTTCTGGAACCTGCGAGCCAGAGGATTTGGCGGACGAACAACAAGCTGCGGTGAAGAAAATTTACTTTCGCTGCCCGGCGATAGATATGATGATGAAAGCATTTTTATACATGAATTGGCACATGGTATTCACTCGCCGGGGCTAAAAACATGTGATCCAAACTTCCAGACCAGATTAGATGCTCTCTATAAAAAAGCGATGGATAAAGGCTTGTACAAAAATGATTACGCCTCGACGAATTCGACAGAGTACTGGGCTGAGGCAGTACAAGCTTTTTTCAATTGCGACCGCGAGAACAACTGGAACCACAACCATGTGAACACTCGCAAAGAACTGATGGAATACCATCCTGACGTCGCGAATTTTGTTAAGGAAATATTCCGCATCACAGAGGAAAATGACTGGCGATACAAGCCGCTCAAAAACTTGCCTTATGTAGAATCTACACCAAAGAAACTCAATCCTCATGGAATGTTCCCTAAATATATAAGGTGCTTCGAACTTTCGATCTTAGGCACGAAAAACGTTCCAGATGAAGCAATGTTGTGTGCAGCAAGTACTATTCGAAATATGTTTCGCTACCGTTACGACATCTTAAGAACCCTGGTAGAAGCTAATGTAACCCTCGTAATCTATGAAGATAAGGATATGCCATTACCTAAAGATATATCTATGGGAATATCAACCGGCTTTTTTATTAAGGAGGATAAAGGCAGGGCACTGATCCAGATTCCAAATAAATTTCGGTTTGGCATACCTGCTTCAGACATATTGAATAACGATGATGAGTCCACTTCAAGCAAATTAATCCATGACTTTGCCCTGACTGCTTATATTTATACCGGCTTTCGTGAAGTCATCCCCAATTTTGCCAACCGTAAAAACATTCAACAATTTGAAAAAGGCCTGAAAAGAATGGACCTAAGGTTCGACAAGAGAATGAACACCCTTTATAATTCAGCAATAGTCAAAGACCTATGGAAAACAACTCCAGCTTCTAAAAATCGCTTTGAATATTTCGCACAGGGTGTAAAGTCTTTTTTCAACGCAAACAATATTATTGTAGCTAACGAACAATCTGTAAATAACCGAGAGCAATTAATCCATTATGACCAGGATTTAGCATTATTGATAGCAGATATATTCAAACACCCTTATCGAAACGACTGGCGATATAGATCATGTGCCTCGGCAAGTAGGCATGCTAACCCCGACTAATACTGTTGAATAAAACTATTTCACAGGGCCTCTCATATTTGCCATCCATGCCGGCCATGCATTTCCATTTAACAGCTTTTGCCTTAATTTGTATTGTCTATGCCATTTAAGATCCCACAGGTATTTCAGTCCTACTTTTCTAACAGAACCGTCCAGGAAACAAATATTAATATTGGCATTATGGCGATCAATTAACCTGCATAGCATATGCCTTTGCTTTATTAAGAACAGGCACTAAAATAGCCCTCAGCAGAGCAATAACTGATATTACCACTAAAAGCTCGATCAATGTAAAACCTCTTTTTAAGGACTATTTTGGATATTTACTCAACCATGGGCCCCAATTATTTTGCTTCCTGTATTTATCAGTATCATAAGATTTATTCCATTTTAAACCACAAAGTTCCTTAAGCCCTACATCTCGAGCGCTGCCATCCAAGAAAACAACTTCAGTTACTCCACCATGCCTGTCAAAACAGAAATTCCTTAGGCGGTCTTTATTATTCCCGGATTTCATACAATTTTCAGTGGGCAATCTATCATCATCTTCTACATGTCCGCCTATCCAGGTGCCATCCGCAATTACAGGTATCCTGTCACTGCGTTTAACCGCTGTCGTACGCCAGGCATTTTTCTTGACATTGAAACCTTGAATTGTGTCTTTCCTTGGATTCGACACCCATCGGTTATAAGCATAGCTCCCATACTCTCCACGAGCCTCTAACCATTTAGAATGATCTTCAGCTATTTTCCAAGCATAGTTAGGTTGCCAATGCTGAGCTCGCGGATCACCTGTCGGAATAATTTTTTTTGCCGCCGCACAAAGCCTCATTTCATTGACGTCGTCATGGTATTTTTTCAAGGCTGAAATCCATATACCCATATCATCCTCACTAAAGCCCTCCCAGCCAATAATAAGGGAATCATTATTATTAGCAGAATACCCATTAATAGTAAGAATCCATTGGTGCAAATTAGCTTTACATACTGTTTTCTGGGCATATTTTTTAGCTTTACCCAACACTGGAACCAGTATTGCCATTAGCAATGCAATAACTGAAATAACCACTAAGAGTTCAATTAACGTAAATCCTCTTTTTTCCTTTCGCAATTTCCCGTGCATCTTGAATTTCTTCCTTAAAAGTTATCATTAACATTATAAACCGACATATCTGCCTGACTGTTCATACCCTGACAAATTATATCAGGTAATCCGGTCTATAAATTATTCCCTATTAAGTAATATGATAGATCAGTCATTAAATGCTTCGTTCAGCAATTCCTGCTTCTTTGTAATAGTATTTTTTTATAAAAAGCATAGCCCGCTTTTGCGGGCTATGCTTATAAGAAAATCATTTACCTTCTTTTTCTTCTAAACAGTAAACCGCCGAGACCGAGCAATGCGATTGTTGCAGGTTCTGGAACGACCAGCGATAAAGTATCAGTCGTATCATTAGCATCTAACTGGAACTTATAACCGTTCACAACTGTTGTGGTATCCTGAACAAGAACACCATCAATGCTGAACATGCCCTGAATCAGTTTTGCTGCAAGGTTTTTGACTGTATCAGTATTGTCTGTATGGACTAACTGTGCAGCACCAGCACCTTCTGTCGTGGTAAAGTTAATGCGATTACTAACTTGAGAATCATTTGGATCCGGCTGAGATGCTGTTCTTATAGCATTACTGTTACTTAACGTAATTGTTCCACTTTCGAATGTAAATAAAGTGGTCAAAGAACCAGCACTACCAAACTTAATTGATGGGGCTGTTAGTGTAGAATTATCCTTCATTGTAAAGCTGGTGCCAGACAACATTTCCAGACCATTTGAAAAAGCACCAGAATTAGCCAGTGTGATCGACGCAGAATCTGACATTACAATAGAACCATCAGCTTCCATTGTAAGGGCATACTTATTATTTTTCCCTTTATTTGTCAAATCTAAGGCAGCAGTACTGGACAGGGTCATCACTGCGGTGTTAGAATCACCAATGAGCCCCACTTTCATAGCAACGGCATAGTTACCTGTTTCAACAATACTAAGTGTTCCAGCTGCCTGTGTCCAGATACCGGCACTCATCTTGGTCAGGCCACCTGTTCCACTGGCATCAGTCTTGCTGATATTACCCGTTGAAGCACCAAGGGTAATATCAAAACCTTGATAGTTAATATAGCCGACCATATCATCATCTGTTCCATTTGAATCAGCTACACCATTTCTGGTCCAGTTAAGGTCGGACCAGTCACCGTCACCACCCTGCCACACCAGGGTGGTTGCTGATTGCGAAACAGCTGTTACTGCAAACACCATAAGAAAAATTAAAAGAATTCTTCTCATAATAAGCCTCCTCTTCTAAAAATAATAAAAAATCTCAAACTCTCACATAAGCTTTCATCTCGATCATATTTTGGCCTTCACTATTTTTTGCTTCTAAGACCACGAGCCTTATAAGCAGCCTTGCCTCTTGAATGAGGCAAGGCCGATCGAACATTAAAAGCATTCAAAACATTATCAAAGAACCTGCTACTGACAATGACTTTGAGGGAATAACCCGCAATCAAGCCAGTAATCAATCCAAACATCGAAGTCATAAAGATCTACTCTACAATCGGGTACATCAATACCACCCGGGCCAGCCAAGTCATATTTACTAGCGTAATCACCCACACAATCGTTTTCGCCGGTGACTGCATTATATATGTCATACACAGCCAGCTTATCGAGCGGATAATTCCAAACCTGAACATCGTCAACGCTACCTGTAAATGACAGACCTGGAGACTGTGATTTCTGGACACCGACTATAAAGGCATCGAGCTTTGTTTTAGCTTCAGTTTTACTATTCACCTCTATGCCATTGAAATAAGTGGTGGTGTTTGTTGCATCGCAGGTAACTGTAAGAAGCACCCAGTCAGAACTATAATCACCTAAAAAGATATTGGTGGAATCCGATTTATATCTATAACCAGCATTTACATCAGAATTAAGGGCTATATTAAAACCGTCAGGCCCGGTAGCAAATATACCGGTAAATTCGCCCTGGTTAGGATCGGGATTCTTTGCCCAAAGGCTTACTGTCCAACCTGCGTCCCAATTCTCGTTCGGGTCCAAATCGGTATAAACCCAATCGTTATTGTCACCGACAAAATTAATCGCATTAGGGCCAACATTGCCGGCAACATAAGTTGGGCTGCCATTCGAACTGTCCAGATCATAATTACCATTTGAGTCACAGGGATCACCGTCGAATTTCCAATGAGCCATTTGTCTCTTGATTGTCAGTGAAGCAGAAGCGGAATTGACATCACCGCCGGTAACACTGATCGTACATACATAATCACCTTCATCACTGATATCAACATTGGTTAAACTCAGTGTTGATTTGTAAAGATTGTTGTCCAGGGGTGTTATAGTATCATCAGTTGGATGTGCAGAACCGTTAAATTCCCAAACAACTTCAGTTGTGATAGGTGTTGCAGCACTCCAGAAAATACAATTGAAATCAGCCGATTCACCCGGGAATTTTAGGACGCTTTCCGGATCCTCGTCAACATTAGGACTGTTCGTATCAGCGAGCCCTAAGGTCATCTGCCCTTGATTACTGTCGGCAGTCATAAAGAAGTATCTGCCATGGATAGGCTGATCCTCTAAAGCAGCATTTATATCAGCAATATTACCATATGGGCCTGCTTTTTCGTTGTAATCAGGGATAGCACTAAAATCAAGCTTAATGCCATCAATCCCCATCATCTCAAGCTTTTGTGGGAGCTCTTTGCCCGGTTGATCATTGGTTGATGCGGTCAAAATTGCTGCACCAGCTGAACCTGTCCAGTTAAATAATACATTTGAGAAGGAAATCGATGACCTGATTGAATTGTTTGAATCTAAAGTAATTGTACCACTCTCAAATGTAAAATTGGAGTCGCTGGCAATGCTGCCATCCAAACGAATATAACTATCAGCTCCACTGTTAGAAAGAATTGTAGAATTACCAGTCACCTTAAACCGTGCACCATTTTCTATTTCTATACAATCATCCTGACTGGAAGAATTATCTGAAATATCAATAGTAGAGCCGCCGTCAACTAAAATGCTGCCATTCTGCAAATATATGGTTCTCGTAGCAGCATTAAGCGAACTAACCACCAAAGTTGCTCCATTATCAAGAATAAGATTCGCATCCTCAGCGCCATCTTCACCATCAACATTAAAACCAAGGACAAAACCTGCCATATTCTCGGTTGTTGTAGGTATAATCTCTAATCTCGAATTATCAACCGTCAATGTACCACCTTCGATACGCAGGCGAACCTGGCTGGTTACGTAATCGAGATCTCCATTATCCTTGATTAAAAAGTTATCACCAGAATGATCATTAGTGTTATTGTCAGCTATCAAATCATTTGGGTATTGGTTCGTTAAAGCGCCAACTGTCCATGTAGGGCTATTCCAGTCAGCCTCATTAACCTCCTGCCAAACGTAATCCGCTGCATGTGAAGCCGCAGTGAAGATAATTAAGAAAAGCATTAAAATTAATATTCTTTTCATTATTGCCACTCCTTTCATTAAAACAAAGGATTCATTTAGTTAATTGTTAACAACCGCCCGGGTATAATCCACAGTCGAACCACACCTCAGCCAAGTCCGCAAAGTCAACAAAGTTGACTACGCAATCATCATTTGTATCAAGAAGACTATTGTACAACTCGTCTTTGCAGATAGGTGTCCCGCTAATATTGTAATATTCGAGGAAAATATCATCCTCACTTCGCCCATAGTTGTATAGCTTGACATCATCAACACTACCTTGGAAACGGAAGTTAGTATTGTCCTTTCGGTTAGTACCTATGGCAAGGGAAGCCACTAAAGTTTCACTCGCTGAAGTTGCGTGTGTACTTACTAACTTGCCATTGAAATAAATTGAGGTTTCATCTCCATCGCTTGAGATCCCAATGAATGACCATACATTTGGGTAGTCATCGGAATCAACTATTTGTCCGATGTCATAATTGAAAGAATTACCATGTTGCCTGTAGGTACCACCGCCATTGCAGTCAATCTGGAATCCATTTTCAACACCGAAGCTGAAAACGCTTTTGTATTGGCCTTGCTCTGGTTCAGGTGTCTGGACCCAAAGAGTAACTGTATAACCCTGCGACCAATCTTCTTCAACCGCAAAAGTTGTACGGCCGTATTCGTCAACACCATTTAATGTAATCGCCTGACTTATCAGACCTGTGGAGTAATTGCTGCTATCAACATTACACGGATCCAAGTCATAGTTCCCATTGGAATCATTAAGATTTCCATCCAGTTTCCAGTGTGCCACTTGTCTCTTGAGTAAGACCCGTGCTTCAACTGAATTGACTTCACGAGCTACGTTTTCCAGGTGGCAATAATAGTACCCATCATGGCTCAAATTAACGTCTGTTAGAGATAACGTCGCAATACCTACTCCAGATGTGGCATTGTAATCATATGTGCCAGCAGCATAATAAGCACCGTCTTTATGCCACTCTACAACTGTTGGAGCCGATGCTGATTCGAATCCACAAACCAGGTTATAATCACATACATCCGGAACTGCGGTTGAAAAGTCATCTGGATTATCAATCACAAACAAGTAATCCGGTTCACTTGAGCCTGCTTCAAGAGTTAAAGTGTCAGTACCAGCAGTTTCATTAGTGGTGATCAGAAGCGAATAACCATTGACTTGCTCATAAACATTGGTTACGACTACATCGTCAATACAAAAGTAACCGAAGCCTGCTTTACCATCCAATCTATTACTGGCATCTCCTGTGATATCGGTATGGACTAATGCAGCTCCACCTGCACCGCTACTTGTTTTAAAGTTAATACGGTTACTGGGCGTATTAGGTTCCGGATAACCTGCAGTTCTTAAAGCATTTTGACCAGTAACAACGATAGTGCCAGACTCAAAGGTAAAGAAAGTACTCCTGGAACCGGCACTAATGAATCTGATATCAGGGGTGTTAAGGTCGGCACTACCTTTTATAGTAATATTGCAGTCGGCTCCAATATCAAATCCATTAGAATTATTTTCAGAATTTATCAAGGTGATCGAAGCTGAACCGCTTAGTGTTAAGCTCGTATTAACATCCATGGTTATAGTATGCTTGTTGTTCCTGCCCTTATTGGTTAAAACCCATGCAGCTGTTCCGGAAAGATTTATATCTACCGGGCCACCACCAGTAGCATTAGTTCTCACCGCGACAGAGGAGTTTCCTGATTCGTTAATAATAAAGTTCCCATCTGACTGTACCCATGTACAACCTGATTCGAACTTTATTAACCCATTATCTCCATTCACGTCGCTCTTATAGAGATTGGTCATATTCGGTTCGAATGTAAAATTGGTATCTGTAAAAAGAATATAACCAACAAAGTCATCATCCAAAGCATTCGAATCCGGGACTCCATTTCTGGTCCAGTTCAAATCCTTCCAGTCGCCTCCGCCTCCCTGCCAGTGCAGAGTTGTCGCCGCGTGCGAGGTAGCGATGAAAGTTACTATAAGAAGAAATACAATTAATTTCTTTCCCATAACACCTTCTCCTTTCATTTCAATAATTACAATTTAAAATTTATTTACAGATTCAATGAACTACGAAAAATACATAATTTACAATAATAATCCCGCTTACATTTTTCAGGGCAATTACAGCCTAAAATCCCTCCTGTGAAATACATATCAAATACTTATAGACCACCAACTTCCAACTTATGTCATCCACACCTCCTTTTTTAGATATTGACAGGAAATATATTAAGTTTACTCCCATAAACAATTATTACTATGTATATTTTATCCGCATATTAGATGCCGAAACCCACGCTTGATGATTATAAAACTTTGTTTGTTGTAATGCCCGGCCAGAGCAGCGATCCTAATGGTCAAGAACGCTGCTCTTTGACCAAACATTCCCGTTGTTGAAATTTCCTTCACATCTTTGCGAATTCGTTACAGCAATTATCTTATTACCAATCTTCCTAAAATAACCAATAAGTTTTAAAAAAGCACTCATCACTACAAGAGGACAAAATCACCCATACTTTTAACTCCTCCTGAGTTTATTAAAACTTTTTGCTGACGATCACTAACCAATCACCCACTAATCCTTTTAGATACATACCTTCTAAAAATTCCTGTTTTTACGACATTATTAATAACTTAAACGTTCACCATTTTTTATTGCGACATCATATAATTGCTTAATCTGATCTGAAGTAAGGTCGTAATCGAAGATCGCAGTTTCATCAATCATCCCTACAAAAGATTGACTATGTGTTTGTCCTGGAGGACTGCCTATGTATATTTTGTCATTGTATAAGGATGTATTTTGTTGTGATATTTTTAAATGAGTACTTGGAAACGAGGTTTCAAGATTACCGTTCACATACATCCTTCTAACATGGTCAGTTTTCCAGCCTGAGGTCCAGGCGACCATGTACCATTTATTTTTCTCTGCGATTGTTTGAGATGTTATTGCTAACTTTGAGAGTTTGGGCTTAAGATAGTTGTGGTGTTGCACTACAAATTTGCCATCTTTGTTAATAAAAAAGCGACGGGTATTTCTTAGCTCTCCATCCTTGCATTTAGCTGTTACAATAATATCCCCAGATACATTTTCATTAATTTTTACCCAAGTGATATATGTATATGGTCTTTTAGTATTGATCTGCTGAAATACTTCATCAATAACTTCAACATACTGACCCCGATTCACAATTAGTGCATTGTTAATTTGGTCAGGCCGGAATAAAGGCCCCTGTGTGAATTGCGGTTCTTGCTTACAGGTTCCAATTCCATATTGACCGTCGATCGAGTTGGCGAGTGCCTTTGAGCGAGAATGATCGTACCGCCAATAGTATAATGGTTTTTCAGCAAGAACCGCTAATTCATATTCAGACGGAATCTGTTTTTTGAAGAGTGTCTGACTGAAAGATATTTTTTCAATTGTATCATCACTTGAATTCACTCTGATAGCCTGGTTTTCCGAAACATCCTCACTTTGCCAATGTCCCGCTTGATTATTTTGAGACAAAAGTTTGACCTTGCCTTCATATACATATAATTCACTTTCACCTTCATCAACATCTATACCAAATTCGGTACCCAAATCTACAATTCGAGCATAAGATGTATTTACTGTAAACCCAACTGATGCCTTATTAATCTTGGCGTAAATTTTACCCTTTTCAATAAATATCGATCCCGTGGATTCACAGACAAATTTAGCAGGCCCCTCAATAACTGTTTTGGCGCCATTATCAAATGTAACTTCAGCATATCCCTCTAAAAGATGAAGTAAACTATAACCGGATAATCGTTGTCCCTCATCAACCTGAGAATTCCCAGCCCAAACTGCACGCGCCGTATCTGTTAATGTCGCAACGGGTCTGAATTCATCATTTCTGCCCGTCCTGTTCATTATTAAAGCAGTCAAGAATAATACTATCACTGCTGCTGCTGCCAATGCTGATATTATCGGCAGCTTATAATTTCTTGATTTGTGCTTTATTTCAGGCTGTGATATTAAACGTTCTGCGCCCTGTCTCATTTTAATATCAACATCTACAGCAGAAGCAGTATCCTCTGCTTCGGCCAGGGCTTCCCAGAGTTCTGGACTATCTACAGGCACAAGAGATATCCCGCCGTTGATTTCAGTAAACAAATCACCTTGGCTTATCTCCAAAACTTGCCTTAGTTCCGAATGAACCAGCAAGTACTCAATATAATATCTCCGTGCATCAGGATCATTTTTTAACAATTCATCAAGTTTATTTGCTAACTGCTCATTTGCATCACCTTCAACGGCCTGCTCTATTAGCAAGTAAAATTCACGAATTTGTTGTTTGTTATCAAAGCCCATTATATGCGATTTAATCTCATCTTTCTGTTAATACAATTCAGCAATATTGATTTAATCCGCGATGTATTCCTATAAACAACGTGGATTGATGTTCCTATTCTTGCGGCAATATATTTGGCAGCTAATCCATAAGAAAAACGCATCTCAAGAAGTTTCCTGTCCTGCTTGGTTAGTTTTTGCATACACTCTTTCAGCGCATTAAGGCGGTCTTTTGATTCGTTCATTATTTTCTTGCTTTCAACCTCAATAAGCTCAAGAGTCTGATTGCTCAAAGAGATGTTCTTGCCTTTGCGGGTTTTGCGAAAGTCCAGAATCCTGTATTTTGCTATAGCGAACGCCCATGCAAGGAAATCAGTGCCAGGTTTGAACTCATCAAATTTCTTCCACATCATTCTGGAAGTTTCCTGCATTACATCGTCGGTATCTTGGTTATTATATAATTGGCTCTGAACAAAAGCCCCAATTCGGTAATAATTGGCAGACAGAAGCTTCACAAACAGCTCTGTTTTGGATTCCTCATCAACTTCTTTATAGCTATTGTTCATATCCTCAGACATAGCAAACACTTAAAACAGTTCCATACAATTCATAAAGATACACAGCTTTGTATATGTAAAGGCCAATATTTGTTGTTTTCTGCGCAAAATTTTCGATTATTTACAAAAAAAATTCTTACTTATTTGTAATGGGCTTAAATTAGCCTTAAAAAAGTGGAACAGCATGCGATGTTCTTTATAAATCTAAGAAAACACGCTCAAAAAAAAAGCTTAAATGAGTACCAAGTATTTATTAGATATCGGCGACATACTTAGGTGTAACTGAATAATTACCCTGGAATTGTACCTCTTTCGGGAAAATGCAAAAGAATGCTGCTGCCTCAGTTAAGGAGTCAGGATTCCCTGCCAGGGATAGACAGCTGTAAGTGATTTCTTATAAATGAGTAACAACAGTCTCACTTGAAACTGATTAGAGCCTGCTTATGCCTGATACCATCTAATAGCGCTTTTATATTATGACTGTAACTTTCAGTGTGTAATTGAGAAAAAAATCACCGGTTAAACAGGAAATATCTCCCTAAGGCGTGTTCAATGATCGCCAAATGAGGTGCAATTCGAAAATGCTATTTCTGATTATTGGATTACCCGCCTGGCTAAAGCCGCCCCGGCAAGTGTTTGTTCGACATCTCCAGCTGAAACTGTCATCGAGATACGAACATTTTTAACGTCCCCGCTTGGAGTGCTGTTATCTTTTTTAAACGATACCGCAGTTACATTATCACATAAGGTATAATCAGCTGCTGCTCCATAATCATATAGCATAAGTTTATCGTTGGCGTTATCATAATAAAACCTGACTGTACTGCCGTCGCTGCAAAGCACAATACACTCTTGCTCATTAGCTATATTATTGGGGTCCACCAGTCCTGTCCGAATCTGGCTGGTCATCCTGATCAATGCCTGTCGAGCCGAATTGACGGCAATAAATGTATCTTCATTTGCTTTATAGTTCATTATTGAAGCACTAAGTGCAGTAGCCAAAGCTGCCATAAGCATCGCAAGAATTGCCAGGGACATTAATAACTCTGCTATAGTAAAACCGCTTGATTTTAATCTGGTCTGACACATTTTATTGATACCTAATAATTAGAACGGATCCACATCGCACGGGCAAATTCCTCACCGCCTAAAGTCACTGTTATGGTAATCCTCACAAAATTACTCGAGTAATCCCCTACAACCTGTTGTAGATCTGACTGACTAACATTTTCAACTACAACATTTTGAGTATAAGCCGCGAATTCATTAAGTGGCTCTCGATCGGCTCCGATAGGCGGATTAAATGTTGTATCGTCGAAATCGTCAATGTCATCATATAAAGCCAATGACAATTCTTCAGGCCCAAATGTGGTCTTACCATCCTCTGGGTCGATAGTTTCAAGAGTATCGACAAGCTCTCTGATCTGTTCGGCAAGAAATTCCGCTGTAGATATTTCTAACCCGACAGCATTAATCTTTGTGAACGAGCAGTTGGCTGCGATCAACGCGGTCACCGCCATACCTATAAGTATGATCGCGAACAAAGACTCAAGCAGTGTAAAGCCTTTTCTATTCTTTCGCCCCATTGACACGAACATATCAAACCTCGTTTTAAGAAAAGCCTTATCAGCTCGATACCACCGACGACATCTTGAATATCGGCAGAATAATACTCATCGCGATGAAACCAACCAGCACACCCATTAGAACAATCATGATGGGCTCAATCATCGAGGTGACGATCTTAATAACGGTTTTAAGCTCCCTTGCATAGAATGACGCGATATCCCTGAGAACATCAGCCATTGTACCGGAATCTTCACCACTTCTGATCATCTGCACTACATCGTCAGGCATAAGATTGTACTTGCCGAGACTAAGCGCAATCTTCTTACCTTGCCTTACTTCTTCATGCACACCCAGCCACATTTTCTTGAAAAGGCTGTTGCCGGATATCTGCGCTGTGATATTGATCGTATTAAGAATTGGAACCCCAGCCCGCGTCAGAACTCCCATCGTATGCAGACTTCTTGTTATATAAAGACATCTGCAAAGCTTCTTTATAATAGGCAGAACAAGCTTGGTTCTGTCCCACCACTGCCTGCCGACATCCGTGTGATGAATAAAATAGATAAATCCACCTAATGCCACAAGAATACCCGGCACAAGAAAATACCAGTAGCCGCGCACAAAGCTGCTGCTCGCCATTAAAATCTTAGTAGGCCCTGGTAGCAAATGTTCCTTACCCATAAATATCTTCGTAAAGCGAGGCAATACAAAAACCAACAAAAACACTGTTACACTAATAGCCATAACTGCTATTATAACAGGATATACCATTGCGCTTCTGATCTGTGAACGTGTCTCCGCCTCTTCGTCAAGATATTCTGCAAGCTTCTGAAGCATATCGCTTAAAGAACCCGATATTTCAGCAGCGGCTACCATATTCACATAAAGCCCGCCAAAAACATCACCGTGAGAAGAAAGGGCCTGTGAAAAACTCTGCCCAGATTCGATCTGGCTTTTGATATTTAAAATTATAGCCTTGAACTTAGAGTTGGCTGTTTGACAGCCGATGATCTCAAGACCATCAGGCAGGCTAATACCGGCCCGTATCATCACAGCAAGCTGATTCGTAAAGTTTAATATATCTTTTCTGCTCGGCCCAAACTCGACTTTAAATTCTCTGATCTTTGTAAGCAGATCTTTTTCGCTGTGTTCAATATGAGAACTTGCTGGTTCGATTCGCTTTGAACTCGATGAAGGCTTTTCCGCGACAGCGGTACTTGCCCCATCGCTTGACGAACTCGAATTAAACATTTGACACCCCCACGATGCTATACTTTAACCACGGGCTTTTTAGACCGCGCCGACAGGCTGACCTGTCTTGAGCGTAGCGATTATTTTTTCCATCTTGCCCGGATTGGTTGACCTTATTATAGCTTCTTCTCGATCGATAAAGCTCTTCGAATACATCTGAAAGATGCTGTGGTCCATCGTCTGCATACCAAGACGCCTGCTCGTCTCGATAATATTCGGGATCTCGTAAATACGGTTCTCACGAATACAGTTACGAACCGCGCTTGTACACAGCAATATTTCCGTACAAGGAACCATACCAGGCTCATCCACCCTTCTAAACAGTGTTTGCGATATAACTGCCTGGAGCGTATTGGCCAGCATCGTACGAATCTGGCTTTGCTGGGTTGAAGGATAAATATCAACAATACGCTCGATCGTTTGCGGCGCGTTCACCGTATGAAGCGTACTGAACACAAGGTGGCCGGTCTCAGCCGCAGTAATGGTCGAGCTGGTCGTTTCCAAATCTCGCATTTCACCGACCATTATAACATCCGGATCCTGCCTTAAAACATGTCGTAATCCTGACGCAAATTCCGGACAATCAAAGCCGATCTCCCGCTGCTCGATCATACTCATATCATTCTCGAGCGCATACTCAACAGGGTCTTCGAGCGTAATAATACGCTTTTTATATTTACTATTTATCACGCCGATCATCGAAGCAAGAGAGGTACTCTTACCCGAACCGGTGTGACCTGTAACTAATACCAATCCTCTCGGAAGATCGGTCAGATCCTTAACAATATCGGGCAGATGCAGATCATCTATCGATGGAACCTCATTAGGAATTACCCTAAATGAAATACCGATGGTATCTCGCTGGTAGTGCGTATTAACACGAAAACGATGTCCATCGTCGAGCATTGTCGAAAAGTCCAAATCCCTAAGCTCCTCAAATTTCTGGAACCTCTCCGGCCCTACCATAGACATCACCATTTCGCTGGCGTCCATACTGGTAACAACCGGGAAATCAAGCACGATCAGCTCCGTGTTCTTACGCACGATAGGCGACATACCAACATTGATATGCACATCACTTGCGCCTTTGCCAATGGCATCGGCAAGGATTTCTTTAACATCCATCATAATTAAATTTCCTTAAGGTTCACCCATTCCACATTTTAGTTCAAAATACCGAGCTACTTAAAATATAAGAAATAACGGTTTCGATCCCTAATTATTCCAAGTCCATACCGTCAAATACTCATCATTTATCGGTTATTTAATATCATCCCTTAGCTATAAGCCCGATTCATGCAAATATATCTCGCATATCACGTCCCACCGTGCACCCATAGTCCGATATCATAGAAATGTTTTTAAAGGTGTGTCTCAACTACCATGCAACTCTGCGATCGCCTGCTCCTAAGCTCTAATAGATTAGTCAAAAAAAGAATGGCCGCTTAATCTTTGAGCTTCAATTGTATCTGCCCCTGGCTGCTTTTCAACATAACAACGTCGTTCGTTATCCGCGTTATCTTAAAGCCCTTAATCATATCGCCTTCATAAAGAAGATCGTCATTTATCATACAGCAGTTGCCCCGTTCCGTACCCATAATGCTTATCAATTCAAGCTCACTTTGAGCAATTGCCAACTGACTTTGTGAATCATCCACAACAACATCGACAACAACCTCATCTGTCCTGAACGGATTCTTACTAAGCTCTTCGACATTCACCTGCTTCGTATTGGCGCAATCATAAAACTTTTTGATTACCTTATCGATGCTATTGAACATTTGGTCTTTAACACCCGTTATCCTCGTTATAGCCGCTTCTAACTGCTGCTGTTGAAGCTGTTCCGCTGATAGCTGAGCCGCCGAAGCCTGTGAAGGCCCGCTCTTTTTGATCATGAACCACAGGCACATCATCCCAATAACAAGCAAACCAACAAGCAGATATGTACTACGCTTAAGCTGAGTCTTCCTGTCAGCTACTGTCAAATACTCCAGGCTCTCTTCAGGCTGACCACCTTGTCCACTGCTTAAATTTGGATTCGCTTGTGTTTCATTTTGATTATCAGAAGACAAAGAGTCTGGTTCTTTTTGAAAAGGTAACATATTGAGTCTCCAATTCTATTTGAGTTTAAAAATATACTACTCATCGGTCAGGCTGGGTTATTCTGGAAGAAAATACTCACAACCATATCAGCCTCGATCTGCCCCTCCAGTTCTTTCTGCTTCTCCATATCAAGTTCACGCACTTTCATAATCCGGGGCAGATTCTCAAGTTCAAGCAGAAATGAATAGAACGAGTTAAAATTACCGACAAGAGTCATTTTTAACGGCTGTTCAATATAGCCGCTGTTGTTTTTAACTTTCATCGTCTTGATCGCTGTCGGCGTCAGTCCTTCTTTTTGTGCTATTACAGTAACATTTTTAAGCACCGTATGTATCTCGTTTGTCGGAGGCAATTTGCTCTCGAAAAACTTGATTGCCTCTTTAAGCTGCGCGAGCTGTTGCTTAAGATCTTGTTCGTTAGTTTGTTCTTTAAGCTCATTAAGCTTATCAATCTTGTCCTTTACCCTGCTTCTCGCATCGGTAAGATTATCGTTGGCCGGCTTTATCATAAACTGATACGCCACTAATGCTACTCCAACAACAATGACGAAAAACACTGCTTTTCTCATATTGCTGTTCATATCCATTTCCCCCTGTTTTGATTCTTTATTCCAAACACATAGCCTAAAATCTATATGTGCGTTTTTTACATTTTTCTCTAATACGGTCAATATCTTCTTGTGTCACATGGATTTCTTTGCGAAGTCTCGCCGTCAGCTTGAACTGCCTGTACTTAGTATCATCCTTTTTATTCTTTTGTTCTTTCGATTCCACCAAGGCAACATCTTCGAGTAAAGGCGAACAACCAAGGTTTTCAATGAAAGCTGCAACCTGTAGATCGCTCGGCGTTATCCCTTCAATGCTGATATTCGTTATTAAAAGCTTCTCTGGAGAAACCGGCTCGGCAGCCTTTTGCTGGTTCTTTTGATTGGCCTTCTGAAATTTGTTAGCAGCAGGCACACTTTTCCTTTGATTAGGAAGGTTCTTCGGCTTTTCCTGCTTCAGCTCAAGATTGACAAGGCTCGTCCCTACAGGCAGATTATTCGTTATCGATGCCAGTAGAACACTCCGCTGTATCGATTCCTGCAGCTCACCAGTAGTCAAGACGGTCTTCATCATTTCCTTTTTCTTGCTCTGAAGTTGCTCGTACTGCTTAATATCTTCCTGCGCCTTTTCCACCCTTTCATTAACAGCCTTTTCCTCCACCGACACTCTGTGCTGTTGTATCTTTATAACCGCAAAGGCCCCACTCAACCCAACCATCACCAGCGCAAAAAGTATCACGTACATAAAGTTCGTCCGACGCGATTCATTGCTCTGGATATAGTCATCAGGTACAAAATTAACTTTTAACATTTCTCGGTCCCCTAATTATTTATGACAGGCTCAAACCGAAAGAACCGGCCCAGCTAAAGTTACATCCTCTCCGTTCAATTCCATTCCTAATATCGCTAACTTCTACAACCGCCATGCAGTTACCCATCTGGGCCGGAATATCCAGCTGCTTCGCTATCATGGCGAAATTACCCTGCATTGTTACTGACGTATTGTTGCCTGCCAGAAAGATCATTCGCTCTATACGATCTTTTTTATAAAGCGACCCGAAGTGCCTCCGACATGCCGTTAGTTCAAGAATAAATCTCTTCACCGCTTCCTCACCAACAAAGTCATCCGCTCCTATTTGAACCGATTTAGCAAACAGCGGATTGACATGACGAGTAATAAGAATATTGCTGTGCTTCTCAGCTATATCAAGAATCATAGCTATCGAATCGACATCTGTCTTACGCCTGCCGAAAAACTTTACATACGTCTTCGCAAGCGCCATCGGCCAGACACCTATACTCTTTAAGTTAAGACCAGCCTGCTCGTAAACCGCTAAATGATGATCTATCTTCTCACGGTCCGTAACCATTACAAGAACATTGTCATCCGACTGGATATATTTCAGTACTGCCTGCTCCGGATCAAACGGCAGTCGCTGCTTTACCTTATTTATAAATGATTCCTCAAGCTTGCTCTTCGCTCCTTTAGGAATCTTCAAATGGTCGATAAATAATTCTCTCGGGGGAACCGATGCGACAACATCCTTGCCCACAAAACTATTCTTCTGTGTCAGATCGATAACCGTATCGAGCAGCCACCTCTGCCACTTACTGCTGCCCGTTGAAGTATCCTTAGGCCTCTCCCTGCTAACTCCAGAAACCAGCACCAGCCCGTTACCACTATCCTCTAGCTGTGATAATTTCACCCTGTCATCGTCCACATCGATCCCGATCGGACAAGCTTGTTTTTTCAAAAAGCCAAACATAACATTCCCTCGACTACGCTTATGGGGATTAATACCATATTAACTTTCGCCATACGGGCCCAAATCAGCCCCCTTCCACACACATATCGCTGAACCGCTGATACATTCTGCTAACTAAAATATAGAAAACAAAAGAAACAAAGCCGTATGATTAGCGAAAAAAAAGTGATTTTGAACTACATATTTAAGGAATGTTTTGCTCACTCCGTCCGATATAATTACGCACTACTGTCATTGTCGAATCATTGATGAGATGCCTTAGGTACGAGGAGTGAAACAGCGAAGTAATCTTAATTTATCATCTCGACCGGAATCCCGAAGGGATGAAGTGCAGTGATCCTGAACCGCTGACACACGGATAAACTATGAAACCGAAGCCTAACAGTAATACAGACGAATATTACTGTTACAAATTCAAGACACGGATTAACCTTTATTTCAGATATTTAAATTTATCACCTAATTTTTGAACCATTACATAAAATACTGGAATAAGAAATATTCCCAATATAGTAGCCATTAACATGCCCCCAAATACTGCTGTTCCCATAGATTGCCTAGACACAGCACCAGCACCCGTCGCCAATACTAAAGGGAGAACACCAAAAACAAACGACAGTGCTGTCATAAGAATAGGTCTGAATCGTATTCTTGCAGCCTCAATCGCGGCATCTATAGGTGATTTACCTTCTTCATGTAACTGCTTTGCGAATTCAACCAGAAGAATCGATGTTTTAGAAGCTAAGCCAATCAGAAGAATAAAGCCTATCTGGGTATAAATGTTGTTATTGAACATCCTTGTTGCTGTTAAAAGCATGGCACCGAATAATGCAAGAGGTACCGTAAGAATAATCGCAACTGGTATTATCCAGCTTTCATATTGAGCTGCTAAAAACAAAAACACAAATACAGATGCAAGTAGAAATATGATTGGTGCTTTATTACCCGCTTCTATTTCCTGATAGCTAATACCCGACCATTCATATTCAATCCCGCTGGGTAATACTGCAAGTAATTTTTCCATCTCTTCCATAGCCTGGCCACTACTGACACCAGGCATTGCCTTGCCCTGAACCGAATTGCTTGGATACATGTTATAATGGTAAACCGTTTGCGGCCCCGAGGAATCTTCAACATTGGCAAAAGTATCAAAAGGAACCATTTTCCCCATTTGATTACGAACTTGTAGTTTCCCAATGTCATTTGTATTTAATCTATGTTGAGCGTCACCTTGCACCAGCACTTTATAAGTTCTGCCGAATAGAGTAAAATCGTTAACATAAAATGACCCAAGACATGCCTGCAGTGTGTTGAAAACAGAATCAAGAGGAATCAGCAAACTTTTGACTTTTTCACGATCAATATCCACAAACAATTGTGGGTAATTTGTTTTAAGGGTAGTCAATACAAACATTATGTTGGAATTTGACATTGCACTAAATTGTATAACATCTGACGCTTGTTGAAGCTGATCAAGACCAATATCACCTTTGTCCTGCAATTGCAGTTCGAAGTCAGTAAATCCAAGGCCAAAAATTGGTGGAGGGGCCAGAGCAAAACACTTAGCTTCTGAAATAGCGGCAATCTTGCCATTAAGCATACCTGCTATCGATTCAGAAGACAGTTCCTTAGAGCGTCTTTGGCTCCATGTATCAAGTGATATAAAGTAAAACGCAACATTTGAGGCAACCGCATTTTTTACGATAGAAAAACCACCAATGGTAACATATTCATAAATACCGGGAGTTTCTTCGATAATAGAGTTTATTCTATCTGTCACTTCCTTTGTTCGAGCAAGACTCGCACCTTCCGGTAACTCAACATCAAGAAAGATAAAACCCTCATCTTCTATTGGTAAAAATTCTGTCGGTGTATTAGAAATTCCGAGGAAAGTAAGGGCCAGCAAAATAATATATACCAGCATACAAACCGATATTTTACGTGTTGTGATCTTTACTGCATTAATATATCTATTAGTTGCTTTGGCCATAAATTTATTGAAAAATCTTGAAAACCAGTTTTCTTTTTGCTGGTCGGATGGTCTTAAAAATAAGGCACACAAAGCAGGACTTAGTGTTAATGCATTAATCGAAGAAAACACCGTAGCAACAGAAATTGTGATCGCGAACTGGGTATAAAGTCTGCCGCTGACTCCACCGATCAGGATTGTTGGAATAAAAACAGACAACAAAACAAGAGTGGTCGCTATTACCGGGCCCGTTAGCTGCTTCATAGCTTTAACCGCGGCATTTTTAGGAAAAAGCTGTTCTTCCTGGATAATTCTCATGGTGCCCTCGACGACTACAATGGCATCATCTACAACAATACCGATCGCGAGGACAAGTCCGAATAGCGTTAATGTATTAATGGACATTCCCAGAAGAAGCATTACAGTGAAAGTTCCAATTAATGAAACTGGAATTGTTATTGCAGGTATAATCGTTGTTCGCACATTACCAAGAAAAATAAATACTGACAAAACGACAAGAACAACTGCAAATAAAAGTGTTTTGACCACTTCCTTAATCGATTCAGAAATAAAAAGGGTTGGATCAAAAGCAATCCGGTATTCCAAACCTTCAGGAAAACTTTTAGACAGATTTTTCATTTGCGCCCTAACATCATTAGCGATATTAAGTGCGTTTGCCCCCGGACGCTGAAATACTCCCATCACTATAGAATTCTTGCTGTTGTGCTGGGCATACCATCCATAAAGCTCTGAACCGAGCTCAATTCGAGCTATATCTTTTAGTTTTACCGTCTTGCTCTGGTCCTGAGTTTTGATAATGATATTTTCAAACTGCTCAACACTATCCAGACGCCCCAGGGTTTTGACTGTGTATTGAAACTGGTTTTCCCCATTTGTTGGCGGTGCACCGATTTGGCCTGCAGCAACCTGAATATTCTGTTCCCGAATTGCGTTTATGACATCAACGGTTGTTAGATTTCTGCTTTTTAAAAGCTGAGGATCGATCCAGATTCGCATCCCAAAATCCTTGGCGCCGAATATTTCTATATTACCAACACCTTCGATCCTCGTAAGAACATCACTAAGGTAAATAGTAATATAATTGCTCATATAAGTTTCATCATATTGGCCGTCAGGAGATATTAATGAAATTGCCATAGTGATATTGTTAGATGATTTCTGAGTTGAAATACCGTTTCGTTTCACTTCTTCGGGAAGAACAGCTTCAGCGACTGAGACACGATTTTGGACAAGAACTGTTGCCATATCGATATCAGTTCCCACTTTAAATGTTACCGTTAAAGTCAAAGAACCATCATCACCTGATGAAGATGACATATATAGCATATCATCAACACCATTTATTGCTTCTTCGAGAGGAGTAGCCACTGTTTTTGCAACAACTTCAGCATTTGCTCCTGGATAATAAGCATTTACAATAACTGTCGGAGGTATAATATCCGGAGTCTTTTCGACAGGCAGCAAGGGGATTGACAACGCTCCCATAAGAACGATGAGTATTGTTATAACAGTTGCAAAAATTGGATGATCTATAAAAAATTTACTTAACATTATTATATCCCTGTATAACAGTTACTTCTTTTGCACTACTTTCCAGGCTCTGTAGAAGGCGGACTCATGTCCATTCCTGGAAAGAGATTCTGGAAACCAGTTTCGATATATCCCTGATTCAAATCCAGACCTTTTGTTACAACACGCATACCGTCAACTGCTTGTCCTGCCCTGATAGGTTTTCTGATTACGATATTATTCCGGTCGATACTCAGAAGATACTTACCACCAAGATCCGTACGTATAGCCCGGTCATTAACCAAAATTGCATTTTTGCGAATTCCAACAGGTATTTTGATCTTAACATACATCCCGGGAAGTAGATCACCTTCAGGATTATCATATACTCCACGAATAGAAATTGTTCCGGTCGATTGATCCACTGTATTGGCAATATAATCAATAACAGCTTTTTTATCGAAATCCTTTTGACCGGCTAAAGCGAATCTAAATATATTTAGATCAGAACCGTCACTTTTTAAGTTATCCAACCTCTTCAGGAAAAAGCTTTCGCTAATATCAAAGTATATGTATAACGGTTTAACATTTACTATGGTTGCAAGATGTGTGTTCTCACTGGCACCAACAAGATTGCCTTTATCGACCATGTTTTGACTGATAATTCCATCTATTGGGGAATATATTTTACTGTAACCAAGGTCAAGTTCTGCCGTCTTAAGCTGTGCTTTTGCCGCCAGCAGCGAAGCATAAGCCATGTCATATCCTGCTTGCTTTGCAGTTAATTCCTGCTGACTTACAGCATTACTTTCTATCGCCTTTGTAACACGTTCAAGGTCTGATTTAGTTCTATCTACTTCTGCTTTTGCCGCATTGAGTAAAGCTTCAGCTTGAGCTTTTCGTGCAATATAAAGATCAGGTTCAATTTCAAATAGAAGATCTCCCTGCTTAACCAGAGAGCCATCTTCAAAGTTAATGGTATTTAAAAAACCTTTGACCCTGGCTCTAATATCTACATGTTCAAACGCCTGTGTTGTACCTGTAAATTCAGCATATTCGATAACATCCTGTTGAATTGGCATTGTTAACTCTATTTCAGGGACCGGCATTTGGCCCATTCCCGGCATCATTGGCGGCCTGCGTAAAAACATCGCCCAAACAGTAAATAGAAGAATTAAAATAACTCCTGCAACCAATAATAGTTTTGTTTTATTTGGTTTTTCCATTTTCTCACCTGTTTATATTTTCATTATTATCTTCGGCATATCTTGCTTCTAAATTTCCGTACTCATTTATTGGCCAGCCACCACCAATAGCTTTATAAAAACCTATCCAATCTTGAACTATCTGGCCTTTGCTTTGCGCAAGCTTGTCCTGCTGCTGGAACAGAGTTCGTTCAGTGTCAAGGACATTCTGAAAATCGCTTAAACCACTTTTGTATAATTCCGTTACCTGCTGGACAGCATTCTTTGAAGAATTCACAGATGATTGTAATGCCTGATGCCGCTTCTTTTCCTGGACTAGAAAATTCATCGTGTTTTCAACTTCAGCAACAGCCTTAATAACAGATTGCTCGTAAGATGCTTTTAACTCCTGGGTTTTAGCTTCTTCAAATAATACTTTGCTCTTTATCCTGTTTCCATCAAGGATATTCCAGCTAAAACCCGGTCCAAAAGAATACGACCTGCTACCAATATTGAATAGATCGGAAAAATTCATTGCCTGCATATTAAACGATCCGGTGATAGATATATTGGGATACAAAAATGATTTAGCAAAACCTATTCGGGCAGTTTGTGAAGCAAGCTGTCTTTCTGCAAAACGTATATCCGGCCTCTGCCTTACCAGAGCAAAGGGGAGATTTGCTGGAATTGTTTTGGGTATTTCCGGTATTGCGGCTGATGCCCGTATATTCAAATCTTCAGGATACATGCCAATCAATACCGCTATTCGATTTTTCACTTGAATTTCCATCTTATTAAGAGAGAACAATTCAGCTTTTGTATTCGATAGATTAATTTCAGCCTGCTCAACGTCAAGCTCAGGGGCAAGTCCCGCATCGTATCTTGATTGAGTCAGCTCCAGCGTCTTCTGCTGTGATTCAATACTGGCCTTGGCAAACTTAATTCTCTGCTGTGTGGTTCTAAGATGTACATAACTGCTTGCCACTTCAGCATAAAGAGTAATAAGTATATCATTATAACTGTCTATAGAAGATTCCAGTTCCGCTTGTGATGACTCTACAGAGCGTTTGATCCTGCCGAATAGATCTATCTCCCAAGATGCATCAAAGCCAGCCGAAAAAAGATTTAAATTCCTTGGCGACTCCGGCGCGCCCTTCAATGCACCATTTGCACTTTCACGACTTCTTGAATATGAACCAACTAAATCAACAGTTGGATCCCATGCACCTGCCTGGAAATCTCTAAGTGCACGAGATTGCAATATTCTGTAATATGCTGATTTTAAATCAAGACTTGATTGGTTGGCTTTTATAATAAGCTTATTAAGAACAGGATCGTTTAATAATACCCACCATTGTTCAAGTTGAGTTAAACTATTTGGATCAGCCAGGGAATATCTTTTTTGCCAACTTTGCGGCATTTTTGTATCTGGACGTTCATAATCTGGGCCAACCATACACCCTGTAAGAAAGAGCAAGAATGCAAACAGTATGTATAATAAATTACACTTTATTTTTTTAGTTTTCATAATTACTCTTTCGCTATCTTTTCCTTGATAGTATCGCTGAACATGTCTTGGATTTCTTTAGCATTTTTTTCGGGTGTAACATCATCACAAAATTTTTGCCATTCAAGCATTCCAATTAAGACAAAAAACATAAGCTTTGCTGTCCTTGTGGTGTCCATCTTATGATATTCGTTATTTTCTATACCGCTATCTAAAATTGATTTAAGGCAGTTAATCCCACGCTTAAAACACATATCTTCTTCGGTATGGGCATGCTTTATGACACCAAGGTCTTTCGCTGCATCAAAAACGACATGATATTCTTCGAACATCTTAAATACATCTAAAACTAATATTAAAAGCCTTGCTTTTGCAGTTTTATCTAAAACAGCGTTTTGTTCCATTTTAGAAAGGAAAATTTCATCAACGGTCTCGCATACAAACAGCATTAACTGATTTTTGTTTTGGAAGTAATTATAAAGTGTACCGGTTGCAATACCTGCTTTTTGAGCAATTGTCTGCATCTTAAGGGCATCTATTCCATCGTCTTTGATAACTTCCAGGGCAGCTTGGCAAATCGCATCCTTTGCGGTTTTTTCCTTCACTTGTCTTTGTTTTTCAGCAAAATCAACCATTACAACTCTCCAATGAATAAGAATTCACTAAAAAAGAACATGTATTCACATTAATGAATTAGCATTCACATGTCAAATGTTTTTAGTGAAATTTTTACAA
>JANQHJ010000060.1 GCA_028282745.1 Sedimentisphaerales bacterium
CAAGGCCGCTGTTAGCGATTTTGACGTCGTTGGATTCAGTCTCACCAATGAGCTGTGTTATACCAACGTCTTGAATATGCTTGACCTGGCAGGGCTTAAAATCCGCAGTTGCGACCGCAGCGAAGATGACCCGCTCATAATAGCAGGCGGCGTCATGGCTAACTGCTGTGAACCGATAGCCGATTTCCTCGACCTAATCATAATCGGCGAGGGCGAAGACGCTGTCACCGAGCTTGCTGGCTTTCTTTTAGAGGAAAAACACAAAGGCTCATCGAAGAAAAATATTCTCAGCAAAGCCGCTAAAAAATTCGAATGGGCATACGTACCGAGTCTATACGAGCATAAATACAAAGATGGTAACTTCGTGAGTATTGAGCCTGTCATAGAGGGCATATCAATAAAACGTAAAACCACGGTTGTTCAGGATTTCGATAACGCACCTGTTCCACAAAAACCCATCGTTCCATTCACACAAGCCGTACACGAACGTGTAAGTATCGAAATAATGCGCGGCTGTCCCGGCCGATGTCGTTTCTGCCAGGCCAGCTTCTGCAAAAGGCCGATCCGCTACAGAAGTATCGACAAAATAGTCGAAATAGCTAAGCAGCAATACCAAGCTACCGGCTTCGATACCGTGAGCCTGCTTAGCCTATCGACAGCTGATTATCCCGAATTGGAACAATTAGTCGCGAAGTTAAATGAGTATTTCCGTGATAAGCACGTCGGCATATCCGTACCGAGCCTGCGTGTTGATTCCCAGTTAAAGATCGTTCCTCAGCTGGTAAAGTCAGTTCGTAAAAGCGGCTTGACAATCGCTGTCGAAGCAGCCAGCGAACGACTTCGTAAAATAATAAACAAACCACTTAAAGACGCAGATCTCTTTGCCGCCGTTGAAGCAGCTTACAGAGCAGGTTGGCAAAAGTTAAAATTGTATTTCATGGCCGGCCTACCAGGCGAAACCACAGATGACATAAAACGCATTGTCTCGCTCGCTAAGAACCTCGCAAGGCTTCGCAGAAAAGTAGATGGTAAAACCGCTAATATTAATGTCGCTGTCAGCTGGTTCGTACCAAAGGCCCACACACCATTTCAATGGTTCGGCCAACGGTCAAAAGAATATTTTGAAAACGCCAGGCAGATAATACTTGATGAAAAGAGAGAACTAAAAGCCGGGTTCCTTCAGTTCAAATTTCATAACATCGAAAGAAGCCTCCTGGAATCAGCTATAGGCCGAAGCGATAGGAGATTGGCCAACGTCATAGAGACCGCATGGAAAGATAACGCTCGTTTCGATCTCTGGGATGATTGCTTCGACAATAAAATATGGCTAAGTGCTTTCAGTAAAAATGGATTCGATATTGAGCAGCTTTCGACCAGAAAATTCTCTAAAGATGAATTATTGCCATGGGCCCATCTTGGCGGCCCCGAAGAAAAGGACCTCCAAAGGCATTATGATGATACGCGAAGCCAAATGGACATACCTTGCGATGACTAATCCGTTTTACGCCTTCTCGGAATGGTTCCGTCATGAAGATCAAAGCCGACCTGTCCCTGTCCCTGCCTGAAATCATGGATTATCTTCGCTGCTTCTTTAGGATCGTCAACCATCGTAAAGACGTCAATATCCTGCGGACTGATATACTCGTACTCATTCAGCATTGTTTCCTTGAGCCAGTCGATCAGACCTTTCCAGTAATCGCTTCCCATCAAAATGACAGGAAATGATGCCTGCTTAAAGGTTTGAATTAGGACAAGTGATTCAAAGAACTCATCCATCGTCCCATACCCGCCCGGAACAACTATGAAACCGTGCGCGTATTTAAGGAACATAACCTTGCGAATAAAGAAATATTTGAAATGCAGTTCGATATTCTGGAACGCATTCGGTATCTGCTCCATCGGCAGCTCGATATTGAGCCCGATGCTCTTACCGCCGGCTGCTGCTGCACCCTTATTAGCAGCTTCCATCATTCCGCCTCCGCCGCCTGTTATAACAGAGAAGCCTGCCTTAGCAACTTCATAGCCGGTCTCTTGCGCCAGCTTATAATATTTCTGATCGGGCGTTGACCTCGCAGAACCGAATATAGATACCGCCGGGCCGATATTGCCCAGCTCTTCGAAGCCTTCTACGAACTCCGCCATTATCTTGAATATCCGCCAAAGGTCTTGCACAGGTTTGTCTCGGAATTCTATCATAGTCCCAATCTTTCCTTTAATTAATTAACAGCCACTACCAAAGCTCAGGCTTATGGGCCGCAGGACAATATACTGTTATCGGGCAGTTATTGCAATTCGGTTTTCGAGCCTTGCAAACATATCTGCCAAGAAGTATCACGGTATGGCTAAACACCGCCCAGTCTTTCTCTTCTACTATTTCGGCCAAATCAAATTCCAGCTTTACGGGGTCGCTATTCGCCGAAAGTCCGATACGACGAGACAACCGTATTACATGCGTATCACAGCTGATAGCCGGTATCCCGAACGCATTGGCTAATATCACATTCGCCGTCTTTCGCCCCACCCCAGCTAATGTAACAAGCTCCTCTCGTGTCTTTGGTATTTTACCGTCGAATTTCTCTATCAGCGCCTGAGACGCCGCTTTTATATTCTTGGCCTTATTACGATAAAAGCCCGTTGACTTTATATCCGCTTCTATCTCTTTAACATTCGCCTGGGCAAAATCTTTCGGTGACTTGTACTTTTTGAATAGATCCTTCGTCACTATGTTCACCCGGACATCCGTACATTGAGCCGAAAGTATCGTCGCCACCATAAGTTGAAATGCACCTTTATAATTCAGTTCTGTCCGGGCGTCGGGAAATTCTCGCTTGAGAATAGCAAGTATCTTTTTGATTCTCTTTGCTGCGTCTTTTTTATCTATCTTTATTTTTCTTTTAGCGGGCTTTTTCTTCGCTGCCATCCTCTTCTCGCTCTTCTGCATCCGGTATTGTTTTAAGAATTTCCATAAGTTCTTTTTTATTGTAGATACCCAACAGCTCTTTTTGCGAACCGTCCGGCAGAATAACTACTGTATATGGAATATTTCCAGCCTGGCCGTAAATCTCATCAAGATCAGTATATGCAGCATACTTTTTAGTTGTCGTATCTGCTTTTATAGCATAAACGCCTTTTCTTTCTACCAGCTCAACTACTTCCATATCTTTAAAAACTCTTTTATCCACCACCTTACAGTTCGTGCACCAGTCAGCTGTAAACTTTATTACAACTGGCTCTTGGTTCTTCTTAGCCGTTTCTACGACAGCTCTGTCATAAGGCTTCCACGCTATATATTGAACAGGCTCAGGTAGCAGCCAGAATCCCGCTCCCGCCGCAATTAATAAAGCCATAAGTCGTACAGACCACTTCTTTCCTGCCGGTGCCGAAAAACTAACCCATTTGCCCCACATCCATACACAGAAGCTGAAAATAATTCCATAGGAAAGAACGTTTAACAACCACTCTTTCTCAAGAGTCGCCAGTGTAAGTTTTGCCGCGATAAATATAAGCAGAAAACCGCACGTCTTTTTGAATATCTCCATCCACGTACCGGGCTTCGGTATCTTATTAAGCAATGAAGGTATAAGAATTATAACAGCATACGGCAAAGCCATCCCCACCCCCATTGTAATAATTGCGATACTGCTTATTAGAATTGGCTGAGTCTGTGCCCATACCAGGACAGCCCCTAAAAGAGCGCCGCTGCACGGCGTACTTAAAATACCTGCGAAAAAGCCCATACCCAACGAGCCCACAACACCCAAGCCAGAGCCCTGCTTGCTCATAATTGATGACGGCAGCACAAGGGCGATCACATCCAGCATGACTAAAGCGAAGAACAGGATAACCAGGAACAATACTATAGCCGCAACTGGCTCACGGAATAGATCGTTGATATTTATAAAACTGCCTGTCGTAAAGTAAACGACGGCCGATAGTGCAGCGAACACCGCGAAGAATAATATCACACCAATACAGAAACTCATTCCTGAGACTATTCGTTTACCGCTGGATTCCTTTGAATTCTGTATCAGCCTCATTAGTATCAAAGGAATAACCGGCAGCACACACGGCATAATATTGATACTGATACCAGCCAACACAGCCAAACCAAGAGCAACAGGCAATGATACATCCATAACAGTAGAGCCGCCCGATTTGACAACAGCTTTTGTATCCGGTTTCTGAGCCTCGGCAAAACTGACTGTTTCCGTCACCTTATCTGCGAGGTTGAATTTGCCTTTAAGCTCCGTTTCAAAAGGAAACAGGCAAACTTTGCTTGTGCAGGTCTGGCCAGAAACCACAACAGTAACATCCGCTTGTTCCGGTATTTTCTCTTTAGCCGTGACTACAGGTATAAATACCGTAAAGTCACCTGCATAAACCTCGACTTGTTTTTTAAGAAATGGATCGTTGAATATCTTCCATTCGGGAAAAACCGCCTTGCCAAGTTCGACATCATTGGACTGACCCCTGATCCGCAGTTCCATCCCCGGCGCCGATGCCGTCTCCGGCAGGGCATAATAGTGAAGATCCCCTGTTCCTTCAAATTTAACCGCTATACCTAACTGCCCGTCCATCTGGGCCGTTGATAGACTTGCCTTTGAATACTCCTCTTTAGAACGAGCTAATTCAACAGGCTCCCTTGATTGTGCTAAACTAATCCCTGCTGAAACGACCAGCCAGAAAAACACTGCTAAAGTAACGCTTCTTTTTAATCCGTCCCGTATCATATCACGGCCACTGCCAAATCACTATTCGGTTTTGCTTTCGTCACTGTTTTTACTATCTATACTCTCATCCGCTTTCTTTTGTTCAGCCGCAAGTAGGTCGGCAACGGTCGGCTTATCCAACGTCCCGCCGTCCATTATGACCTGCACGTCTTCAGCGTCGAGGGTTTCATATTTTAACAAAGCGTTAGCGATATTTTCAACAACCTGCTTGTTCGAGTGTATAAGCTCCCTGGCGTTGTGGTAGGCCTCTTCCGTAATGCGTTTGACCTCTTCATCTATCTGCTCAGCCGTTTTGTCCGAATAGTCCTTCTCCTGGAACGGATAATAGCCCTTCTCTATCCCCATCCCCGGCTCAAGGCTCACCGGCCCGAGCTTCTCGCTCATACCCCATGTCACGATCATCTGCCTCGCCAAAGTCGTCGCCTGCTGGATATCCATCTGTGCTCCGCTTGATATATCCTCACAGAACGTCTCTTCTGCGATTCGCCCGCCGAAGCATACCTGCATATAAGCCTGGCAGTATTTTACTGTATAATGAACGCGGTCTTTCTCCGGCAGCGCAAACGTCGCCCCCCCCATCGGCCCACGCGGGATAATACTCACCTTATGAAGCGGATCGGCATCCTTCAGAAAAGCCTGAATAAATGCGTGACCAGCCTCGTGAAATGCCGTGATCTTCTTATCCTGCTCATCTATAACACGGGACTTCTTCGCACGCCCCCATCGAACTTTGTCTCTTGCCTCTTCGAGGTCATCCAGGTCAACGCTGTCCTTGTTTTCCATCGTCGCCAGAAGCGCCGACTCATTGATAATAGCAGCCAGATCCGCCCCGCTGAACATCGGCGTCCCGCGAGCCAGCCTCTCAAGGTTCGTCTCGGGATCCATCTTGATTTTCTTGGCATGTACTTTGAGGATTTCCAGCCTACCCTTCAGATCAGGTAGTGGAACTACGACCTGCCTGTCGAATCTGCCGGGTCGCGTCAAAGCATGATCGAGAATATCACCTCTGTTAGTCGCAGCGATAACGATGACCTGATCGTTAGTATCAAATCCGTCCATCTCAACTAATATTGCGTTGAGCGTCTGCTCTCTTTCGTCATGCCCGCCGCCGGCATAACCTGCACCACGCTTGCGCCCTATAGCGTCTATCTCATCGAGGAACACGATACAAGGCGAATTATCCTTAGCCTGCTTGAAAAGATCACGCACCCTCGAAGCCCCGACACCGACGAACATCTCTACAAAATCACTACCTGATATACTGAAGAACGGCACATCAGCTTCACCTGATATTGCCTTAGCGAGAAGTGTTTTACCGCATCCCGGCGGCCCTACTAATAACACTCCACGGGGTATTCGTCCGCCAAGCCGCTGGAACTTTTTGGGGTTTTTCAAAAACTCGATTATCTCTGTAACTTCGTCTTTCGCTTCCTCGATACCGGCCACGTCCTTGAACGTGACTTTAACCTTATCCTTGCCGAGCACACGATGCCGGCTCCTGCCGAATGACATCAGCATACCGCCTGCCCCACCGCGCATATTACGAATGAATACGAAATAAATAAACACACCGATCAGAATGATAGGCAGCATCTGGATCAAATAGAACAGCCACGCTCCTTCGATATTGACTTTAATATCAATTCCTTTATCAGCTGTCAATTCTACCAGCCGCTTGCCGTAAACATCAGGGATATACTTAACGGTAAATTTCTTACCGCTATCCTCCAGCCCCTCGACATCACCGGTACCTTCCTTAAAAGTACCAACAATTTTAGTATCGGTAACAACAAGGCTCTTTACTACATCAAGCTCCAGGTATTCTTCGAATTTCGTCCACGAGACCTCGTTATTCGGCAGAGCCTTGATTATCATCATCGCCGCAAGCACCAGCACCATGATCAGCAGAAGGTTGACCGGGCTTTTCTTGGGAGACTGTGGTTTTTTCTTATCTTGTCCCGGGGGTGGAGGTGGCCCTGCACCGGGCTTATTTTGTTGTGAATTACTCATAAATAAATATTAAACCCCAAAGGTGTTATATTACAAAATATTTTAGTGTACCTTTTACCACGGCATTTCCATTAGCTCTACGATCCGCTCGGCCAGTTTGTTTGCCGCTAGCGCAGAACCATATTCGATCCCTTGCGATTGCCAGTGGGAATAAGACGCCGATGCCGAAGCCTGCTTTTCTTCCAGCAACATCTCACCTGTCTTCAGATTCTTCCAGTTGACCACAGCCGTCAGCACAAGCTGCTTTTCCATGGGCCTGCCGGTCTCCCGCTCCATAGAAAGGATTCCCTTGCCCGCCGGGGCAATATAACCGCTTATCACGGTATCCGCCCGATCCCTGCTCGAAACTATCTTATAAGGCGTCTCAGCTTCAATTCGCTTAGCCAGGGCGTCTGTCACTTTATACTCAACACCTCTCTCGAAGCCCTTGTTGTCGAACATCTCCACATAAACACTCGTCACTTCGTCATTGAACAGCGGCTGCGCAGAGTATCCTTCACACCCTACAAGGCCGAAGCAAATACTCGTTAATAAAATTATTAATAAAACCTTTACGGCCAAAATATCTTTTTGAGATTCCATTTGCCTTCCTTTTTAGGTTTCTTGGGTTTTTCCGCTTCTGCGTCTATTTTATCTGAGACTTTCTTGGCAGCTTTCGCGCCGGTGGTATCAGGCCATTCTTCCTCGACCAAACGACAATACATCTTCGCCGGCTCATCCTTACCCGTACGACGATAATACTCGGCTATCGTATATTGCTTATAAGACAACTGTTGAATTATCTGCTCAATACGCTTATCTATCTCGTAATCTTTTGCATCTTCAGGATAACGCAGCCTGAAGTTTTCATAATAGCTCTTTGCGCTTACAAGATAAGATGAATCATAATCAGGCCCGCGATATGCCGCGTGCTTACATCGAGCCATAGCAAGCAGCGATTCCTTACCGTTTTCACCGGTTGGCCAGCGATGAGATATCTGTGACCACCTCTCGTAGGCGTCGTCGTATTTTTTCTTTTCTTCGTAATGTTTCGCGACAGCAAGATTAGCCTTAAGAGCTATAGGAGAATCACCCCCCCGAGCAGCCACCTTGTCCATCACTTTAATCCCTGAGGCATAGCTTTTCATCTTAAAGATACCCAGGATACGTTTCTTATGCCCCTGCAAAAATGCCTGGCCGATAGAAAATTCCCTGTCGAGAGCTGCTCCATACAGTGGACTTTTCGGGTGTTTAACCATGAGGTTGTCATAAGCGTTCACTGCTTTGGTGAACTTACCCGCCGCATAATACTTCTCGCCTTTTACATAAAGATCCAGGTCCTTGCCCGCGATTTTTGGATAGTCAGACTTTAGCTGCTCAACAGCCGCTTCGATTTCCTTGGTCTTGCCCTCATTGACGATAGTTTTAAGCTCTCTCACTGCTTGCAGGTATTTATTTTGAGGTGTTTGCTCGACCTCTTTCCAGTCCTTATCCTCACCGAGCTTCCATGTCTCAGCGGCCTGTGCAAAGCCCAACAGAACAACAGCACTTACAGCAGCAATGAGCATAAGGCGAATTCTGCATCCATACATTATCTTCGGTCCTTAAATAAAGTCTTCTTTTTAATCTATAAATCGCCATTATTATACCGATTGCTCCAATCTTTGCAATCAACTTGTACAAATATAATTGCGTGTAAACGCTGAGGTTAGGCAAAAAAAGCTGATATTCGAAGATTTGACAAAAAGTGTAAAAAAAATCGGCAGGACTGAAAAGTCCTGCCGTATTTCAATGCGGCTCTTTCCTTTATAACCATTAGCTTGTCCTGCTGCGTCTCGATTCCGATCAGACTTGTGTGCAATAACAAAAAAGACGCTGCCGGCTTTCGCTAATTATGGCCTATATGGGTCAGTTGTTAGAGCCACTTTTGGTCTATTAATATTATACTTAATTAATCGGCCAATGCTTAAAAAATATCTGAATTTTTCCCGAAAAACTCACTTTTTCAATATAGGACTGCCCCCTCTTTTCATGCTTATCATAATTGACAAGCCAACCCCGCACAAATCTTACCCACACCGGACAATCCTCACATTTTAAGCATAAAGAACCTAAAATTTATAAACGCTAAAATCTATGATACAGCAATGGCCTGCCAATTTTGAGCATTTGAATTTAGAATTTATTTAGGATTTAGGATTTCCTATACCCTACACCCTAATAATAACCTGTACCCTATTTTCTTAATTCAAGCGTCGGACTCTCAGAATTTTCCTCGATCTGGCCCTCATGGATTCTCGTCATAGCCTCATGGCCGAATTCTTCCAGGGTATCGTCGAGCCGCTCTTTGCCCTTTTCAATCTGATCTGCTGTTTCAGGCAGCATTTTAACCGCATCCGCTTCTTCATCAACAACATAAGGCGTTATGAATATGATCAGCTCGTTATTGGACTCGACCGTTTCCTTATGCCTGAACAACCCGCCGATACCGGGTATATCTCCCAACCCGG
>JANQHJ010000128.1 GCA_028282745.1 Sedimentisphaerales bacterium
ATGATGTTGACCTTATGATGGTCGAGGCCATGGGCAGAATCCCATTCACCCGGCGGTATATTTACCGCGCCGGGGATATGGCTGGTATGGAAATCAGCCGGGTAACGGACGTCAACGATGTTAATATCTTCTTTATCCTCGATCATGTGCTGTAACTCCACCGGGCCTGTGGTGAATTCGAGTTTGTTCTTAAAAAATTTGACAGCTTTGTTTGTATCTACAAGAGACATTTTTTTGCTCCTCCAGTACTGAATTTTGCTAAAATTTCAATTTCTTATGTTATTTACGTTTGTTTTTGATTTTAGATTGGTTGTTTTTCAATAAAAGTTGCCAAAATGGGACGTATGGATGAAAATAAGGATTGACCGCTGGGTCAGATATGGTTATATATATTGGGCTAAAAAGGGAGCCTATAATGACACCTCAAAGCCATTCGGATAAAATCATCAGCGATGCCATTACATTCGATGATGTTCTGTTAATACCCGCAGCGAGCAATATTGTGCCGAGTCAGGCCCAGACGAGAACGCAGTTGACCAACAATATCAGTATCAATATCCCCATTGTCTCGGCGGCTATGGATACGGTAACCGAATCGGCGCTGGCTATCGCTTTAGCCCAGGAGGGCGGTATCGGTATTATTCATAAGAACCTGGATATCGAGGCCCAGAAGCGTGAAGTCGCCAAAGTAAAACGCAGTGAGAACGGTGTTATTCTCGATCCGGTAACGCTGACACCTAATGAGCCGGTCAGCCAAGCCCGTGATCTGATGAAGGAGCAGAATGTATCTGGAATTCCTATCGTTGACGGCAAAAAGCTTGTCGGTATCCTAACACGCCGCGATCTGAAGTTCTTAAAAGATTACCATGTCGAGATTTCCAAGGTTATGACAAAAAATAACCTCGTAACAGGCCCAGCTGGTACTACACTTGAGCAGGCAAAAGAGATAATACACAAACGCAAGGTTGAAAAACTGCTTCTGGTAAATGAGAACGGCGAGCTGGCGGGCCTTATTACGATGCGTGATATTGATCGCGTTCAGCAGTATCCGATAGCAGCTCGTGATTCGCGCGGCAGGCTAAGAGTTGGTGCGGCGGTCGGAGTTAATAACTATGAGCGGATCGAGGCTTTGATCGAGGCAGAGGTCGATGTGATAGTTGTTGATACGGCACACGGCCATTCACAGAACGTTATCGATACGGTCAAGGGCATCAAGAGCAAATATGATATAGATGTCATCGCTGGTAATATCGCGACGAAGAAAGCGGCGGAGGATCTAATAAAGGCTGGTGCCAATGCTGTTAAGGCTGGTATTGGGCCCGGTGCGATATGTACGACACGAGTAATTTCCGGTGTAGGCGTGCCGCAGGTGACAGCTATTATGGAATGTGTAGCGGCAGCTGAGCCGCACGGTATTCCGGTCATCGCCGACGGCGGGATCAGGCAGAGCGGCGATATTACAAAGGCAATAGCGGCAGGGGCCTCGAGTGTCATGCTCGGCTCGCTGTTTGCCGGATTAGCGGAAAGCCCGGGCCAGAGAGTGATATACAAAGGCAGGCAGTTCAAGGAATATCGCGGGATGGGCTCGTTAGGGGCGATGGTCAAGGGCTCCGCTGACAGGTATGGCCAGAAAGGTGTTTCTGAAAAAGATAAACTCGTACCGGAGGGTGTGGAAGGGCGTGTGCCTTATCGAGGACATCTTAGCGATTTCGTATATCAGTTAGTCGGCGGCCTGCGGGCTGGAATGGGCTATTGTGGTACGATGGATATCAATAAGCTTAGGAAAGAAGCTAAATTCGTTCGAATCAGCTCGGCGTCGGTGCAGGAATCACATCCGCATGATATCCAGATCATTAAGGAATCGCCGAACTACTCGACCTCACTGCCGTTTGAGAGCTGATTTTTAACAGGATAAAACCGTTGAAGAAACAAGAATCCAAAACAAAAATAGCGATTTTCAGGAAAAAGGAAGTCAGAAAAACCATCCACGAAAATCAATGGTGGTTTGTCATTAAGGATGTTATTGCTGCATTGACAGATTCGACTCAACCTGAAGGTTATATTAAGGATATGCGTAGAAGGGATGAAGAGTTAGCAAAAGGGTGGGGGCAAATTGCCACCCCCCTTCCTGTACAAACCGCAGGAGGTATTCAAAAGCTAAATTGCGCTGATACCGAAGGGATTTTCCGTATAATTCAGTCAATTCCATCACCCAAGGCAGAGCCGTTTAAACGATGGCTGGCTAAAGTCGGTTATGAGCGCATCGAGGAAATCGAAGATCCGGAACTTGCTACAAAAAGAACTCGGGCTCTCTACAAGGCCAAGGGCTATTCAGATGACTGGATCGAAAAGAGAATGCGCGGTATCGCAATTCGTGAGGAATTGACCGATGAGTGGAAAAAACACGGTGTTAAAGAGAGTAAAGAATACGAAATTCTAACTGCCGAGATATCCAAGGCTGCTTTTGGGCTTACACCCAGCCAATATAAAGAACTTAAAGGGTTAAAAAGAGAAAATTTGAGGGATCATATGACCGATTTGGAGCTTATTTTCTCGATGCTCGGTGAAGCCTCGACAACACAGATAACCAAAATTGAGCATCCAGAAGGTTTTGAAGAGAATAAAAACGTATCAAGAAGGGGTGGAAATGTAGCTGGGATTGCACGAAAAAAACTCGAACAGGAAACAAAACAAAAGGTTATCAGCAAAGATAATTATTTGCAAAAACCACAGGGTAAGGAACTTGAAAATGGAAAGTAATAATCAAGGAACCACCGAACTACTCGACATCACTGCCATTTGAAAGCTAACCCACTTTGGTATCCTTCCTAAGGAGATAATAAAATGCCTACTACGTTGAAGAAAAGGAGAAAAATTATTAAAATAAGTGTTGATATGGAACTCCCTGTGGATTCAATAATATGTGGAGATTGTGAAAACATCGTCAATGAGTTTCCTGATGATAGTATAGACCTTATAGTAACTTCCCCACCTTATGCCGATTGTCGCAAGAATACATATGGTGGAGTGCATCCAGACAAATACGTTGAATGGTTTCTCCCAAAGTCTGAACAATTTCTTAGAATTTTAAAACCGACGGGGACTTTCATACTAAATATTAAGGAAAAAGTTGTAAAAGGTGAAAGACACACATATGTAATCGACCTTATTCTTCGTATGCGTGAACAAGGTTGGTTTTGGACGGAAGAATTCATTTGGCATAAGAGAAACTGTTATCCAGGAAAATGGCCTAATCGTTTTCGTGACGCATGGGAGCGATGCCTACAATTTAACAAAGATAAAAAATTTAAGATGTGTCAGGAAAAAGTCATGGTTCCAATGGGAAACTGGGCAAAATCAAGATTGCGAAAGCTAAGCAAGACTGATAGAAGGCGAGATGAGTCTAAAGTAAATAGTGGTTTTGGTAAAAATATTTCAAACTGGCTCGGGAGGGACAAAGCATATCCGACAAATGTTCTGCATTTGGCGACAGAATGTGCCAACAAGAACCATAGCGCCACTTTCCCCGTAAGCCTTCCTGAATGGTTTATAAAGTTATTTACCGAAAAACGTGATGTTGTTCTTGATCCTTTTGCTGGTTCAGGAACTACTGCTGTTGCAGCTAAAGAACTTGAACGTAAGTACATTGGTATCGATCTTAGTTCTGAATATTGTGAAATAGCGAAATCAAAACTCGAATAATTAGGTGTATAGGGAAGCTTTAAATGGAAAAACTAAACATCAAAGAGTTGGAGGAATTTGTAAACAAGAATATTTCATTGTTCCATGCAGGGAAACAAAAAGCATTAGAGAATTTGAAATTAAGACAATTGCTTAAGAAGAAAAACCCCTATCTTTTCAAAGCAAAAAACATATCTGTTGCCTGGGAGTTAGTTAAAGAGGTATTAGAGGCTTTTCTTTCATCCTCAGAAGAAAAATTATTTGGGGATTTTTTGGAAGAGTTGGCTGTGTTTATATCTGAAAAAACATGTGGGGGAAGAAAATCTGTTGCAACAGGGCTCGATATAGAGTTTGAAAACAATGACGTGCTTTATCTTGTTTCCGTTAAGTCAGGTCCTAATTGGGGCAATAGCTCTCAACAAAAGAAACAAGAACTTGATTTCCAAAATGCTGTAAAAGTCCTCAAGCAATCAAAACACACAAAAAATGTCCAGCCAGTACTTGGGATATGTTATGGGAAAACCAGAACCTCTCATCTTCGTGGATACCTGAAAGTAGTGGGGCAGAATTTTTGGTATCTTATAAGTGAAAATGAAAATTTATACACAGATATTATTGAACCAATAGGTTACCGTGCAAAACAACATAATACAAAATTCAAAAGGCAAAAATCTAAGATTATAAATCTTTTTACCAAAGAAATTCTTGAAGATTTTTGTAATAAAGATGGAGAAATTAACTGGAAAAAACTTATTGAGTTTAATAGCGGTAATCTTGATTTAGTACAAAAATAAGAAAGTTTATTAAGATTAAAAATAAGAAATGAATACACATAATAACGAAACGATAGCGATATTGGATTACGGCAGTCAGTATGTACAGCTGATAGCAAGGCGGGTGCGTGAGCAGAATGTATATTCGGTTATCTGCAGGGCGGATATGCCGGCGGAACGACTCAAAGAAATGAACCTAAAAGGGATAATACTTTCTGGTGGGCCGGCTTCGGTAAATACCCCCGGTGCGCCATGGTGCGATGAGAAGATATTTGATTTAGGCGTGCCGATTTTAGGCATCTGCTATGGTATGCAATTAGGCTGTAAAGTGCTCGGGGCCGAGGTGAGCGGGGCCCGGAAGCGAGAGTACGGCAGGTGCGAGGTGCAAATAGCAACCCCGACAAAAGACATCGGGACTCGGTTGTTGTCTAATTTGCCTGATAAAATACAGGCCTGGGCCAGCCATGGCGACCAGATAGGAAAGCTGAGTGAGGATTTTGTCAGCCTTGCCCAGACGGATAACTGTCCTTACGCGGCTGTTAAGCACAAGGGCAAATTATTTTACGGTGTACAGTTCCATCCGGAAGTATCTCATACACCCAAGGGTACTATCATCCTGCGAAATTTTCTATACGATATCTGTCAGTGCAGCGGCGACTGGAAAATGAGCGATTTTGTTACTGATACAGTCAAAAACGTCAGAAAACAGGTCAGTGATTCGACAGTTATATGCGGATTAAGCGGCGGTGTGGATTCGTCTGTAGTGGCTGCGTTATTGCATAAAGCGATCGGCGATCAGTTGATATGTATCTTTGTCGATAATGGGCTGCTAAGGAAAAATGAAAAAGAGCAGGTAGTCTCGACCTTCAAGGACCATTTCCATATCGACCTGCGAGTTGTTGACTGGTCGCAGCAATTTTTAGATAAATTAAAAAGCGTTACCGACCCGCAGGAAAAGCGGATCATAATCGGCCATGAGTTTATCGAAGCCTTCGCATTCGAGGCGGATAAAATCGAAGGCGCAAAATTCCTCGCTCAGGGCACATTATATCCTGATGTCATCGAGTCAGGTCATAAGGACGGCAATCCTGCCGCTAATATTAAACTGCATCATAATGTCGGCGGTCTGCCGGAAAAGCTGGGGTTTGAGTTGGTTGAGCCTCTGCGGGATCTTTTCAAAGATGAGGTTAGATTAGTTGGTGAGTATCTCGGCTTACCTGAAGATATTGTCTGGCGTCACCCGTTCCCCGGGCCGGGGCTGGCGGTGAGGATAATCGGCGATATTACTACTGAAAGGCTTGGAGTTTTAAGGCAGGCCGATGAGATTTTGATTGATGAAATCAAGTCAGCCAATCTATATAGAAAGATCAGTCAGGCTCTTTGCGTACTGGTTCCTGTATCTACGGTCGGCGTAATGGGGGATGAACGCAGCTATGAAAATGTAATTGCTGTTCGTTGTGTCGAGACGGTGGATTTTATGACCGCTGATTTTTCCCAGATACCGTATGATGTGCTTGGCAGGGTATCGAGCAGGATAATTAACGAGGTGCGAGGCGTTAACAGGGTGGTCTATGATATTTCGAGCAAGCCGCCGGCGACAATTGAATGGGAATAGCTCGGTGAAAATCACCGAGAAATATTAAATCCTAAACGGGAGTATCAGGGATGAGTACAATTCGAAGGTATGGATGGTTGTTTAGAATTGTTTGCTGTATCATATTATTAGTTGCCGGTTGTGCGGAACATGGCGATTTCAGTATTGAAAACGAATCCGAGCCCAGGCGGGACTGGGTAAAAGAGATGTGGGGCAAACGTCACACCTGGCCTGACAGGCTATGGGATGATTCCGTAGATACCTTCACCGATTCGAATAATCTCTGGCTGTTGGGAATAACCGGAGCAGCCAGTATCGTAATGCACAACAGCAGTGCAGATGATGATATTCAGGACAGTGTCGAAGATAACAGGGTTATAGACGGTTTTTTCAGCGAATCGCTAAACATAGTCGGCGGCCCGGCTGCACATTTTGCGGTAACCGGTTTGTGGTATGCTCTTAGTGTTAATAATAACGACAAGCTCAACGAGGACCGGGCCTGGACAATGATGACCGCCCTTAGTATCAACGGCCTGGCAACTGTCGGCTTGAAAGCTGCTCGCAATAATAAAAACCCGAACGGCGATAACTGGGCCTGGCCGAGCGGGCATACCTCGAGCTCATTCACAGTCGCAGCTGTTCTGGACGAATTTTATGGTCCAAAGGTTGGCATCCCCGCTTATGCTCTTGCAACGATGGTAGCGTATAGAATGGTCGAAGAGGGCGATCACTGGATGAGTGACGCTGTTTTCGGGGCTGCCCTGGGCTGGGCGGTCGGCCATACTGTGGCGGGTAAGCATAAAAAACTTGAGTTAGCAGGTTTCGACGTTGTTCCAATGACAGTGACTACCATGGGCAAGCCCGCATCAGGCCTGAATTTAGTGAAAAAATTCTAAACGCATTAATAATCGTGTAGTCAGGGCTATGTCCGGTCTTAAGTCTTTTTTATTGCCAAATCCCAAGCAAGCTATATAATTCGCGCATTGTTTGCGAAGGTACATTAACAGTTGCACAGGAGTTCAATAAATGATCGATTTGGTTCCGAAGAAAATATTTTTAACCAAAGGTGTAGGCCGGCATAAATACCAATTAAAATCTTTCGAGATGGCTCTTCGCAAAGCGGGCGTTGCCCAACAGAACCTTGTACAGGTCTCATCAATTTTGCCGCCCAAGTGTAAAATTATTAGCAGAGAAGCAGGGCTAAAGTACCTGATTCCCGGCTCGATAAGTTTCTGTGTGATGGCACGTTCGGATACAAATGAGCACGGCAGACTGATAGCTTCGTCGATCGGCATAGCTGTTCCCAAGGACAAAGCCAAGTGGGGCTATCTTTCTGAGGTTCACGGCTATGGTATGAACAATAACCAGGCAGCTGATATGAGCGAGGACCTTGCCGCCGGGATGCTCGGTACTACCCTTGGTTTCGAGGTCGATCCCGACAAGGCATGGAGCGAGAAGGAACAGGTTTATAAATCCAGCGGTTTAATAATTCGTACAAGCAATATTACGCAAACAGCGAGAGGGCAGAGAGATATCTGGACCACTACTGTCGCTCTTGCAATGATGATTTTTGAGTAGTGAAAAAAATGAATCCGCAATTCGGTGATATAGAGCAAGCGTACTGTCAACTGGAAACCGCAAAGGTTATAATTCAACCGGCTCCTTATGATGGTACGAGCACATGGATAAAAGGTGCCGATAGGGGCCCGGCAGCAATCATCCAAGCCTCGGCAAATATGGAGCTTTATGATATTGAGACTGATAGCGAACTGTACAAAAATGGAATACATACAGCAGAAGCAATAATCCAAAACGAGTCTCTTGAACAAATGGCGGGGGCAGTTTACAGAAAGACTTCAGATCACTTAGAACAGGATAAATTTATTGTCACAATCGGCGGTGAGCATTCGGTTAGTATCGGTGCGATAAAAGCTCACGCTGAAAAGTTTAATGACCTGACTGTTTTACAACTCGATGCACACAGTGATCTTCGTGATGAGTATGAAGGTTCGAGATATAATCACGCTTGTGTTATGGCAAGAGCGAAAGAGAATTGCCCAATAGTACAAGTTGGTATTCGCAGTATGGACTACGGCGAAAAGGTGAGCCTTGATACAAACAGGGTGTTTTTCGCTAAAGATATTCATAACAATGATAGTTATATCGAGAAGGTTGTCGGCCTGCTGAGCAGCAATGTTTATATAACTATTGATCTTGATGTTTTTGATCCTTCGATAATGCCGTCAACAGGTACGCCTGAGCCGGGCGGGCTGTTGTGGTACGATATTTTGACTTTACTAAAAAATGTTTGTAATGAGCGAAGTGTTGTCGGCTTTGATGTTGTTGAGCTATGTCCAAACGAAAATAATAAGGCTCCGGATTTTCTGGCAGCGAAACTTATTTATAAGTTGCTTGCATATAAATTTGCCTTTATAGGTAGGTTATGAACTTTGTCATTGCGAGCGGAGCGAAGCAATCTCAATATTTTAAAATCTAAGATTGCCGCAGTCGCTAACGCTCCTTCGCAATGACAGAATCAGTGTTTTATACAAAGCAGTATGAATTTTCTCAGGAATAACGATGGATAAAAAGGATTATTTGAGCGAAGAAATTAAGCATATCGACATTAAATCGTTTGATGGTACGCAGATTATAGATTCGATGCGGGAGATGTCGTTCAGCTCTCGCGACATCGCAAGGGCTGCTGATATTCTAAATATGATGATCGACGATCCGGATTGCACTATCATGCTTTGTATAGCTGGCAGCAGCAGTGCGGCTGGTTGTATGCAGGTATATGTCGATATGGTCAAGTGCAATATGGTAGATGCTATAATTGCGACCGGAGCAACTATAGTCGATATGGATTTCTTCGAGGCCCTGGGGTTCAAACATTATAAAGGAAGCCCGTATGTTAATGATAATGAACTAAGAGAGCTTTACATCGACCGTATCTACGACACATATATAGATGAAGAGCAACTGCAGGCTTGTGATAATACTGTAAAACTGATAGCCGATTCGCTTGAACCTAAAGCTTATTCATCGCGTGATTTTATTGTCGAGATGGGCAAATACCTGCAGGCCAATTCTGTCAAGAAAGATTCGCTCGTACAAGTAGCTTATGAAAAGGGCGTGCCGATTTTTTGTCCCGCTTTTAGCGATTCCAGCGCCGGCTTTGGTCTGGTCAAGCACCAGGTAGAGAATCCTGATTCACACGTAAGCATAGATTCGGTAAAAGATTTTCGCCAGTTGACGCAGATCAAAATTCAGGCTGATATTTCAGGCTTGTTCATGATAGGGGGTGGCGTGCCGAAAAACTTTGCCCAGGATACAGTGGTTTGTGCTGAGGTTCTCGGTAAAGAGGTACCAATGCACAAATACGCGGTACAGATAACTGTAGCCGATGTTCGGGATGGCGCTTGTTCGAGTTCGACTCTCAAGGAAGCTTCGAGCTGGGGAAAGGTTGATACAGGATGTGAGCAGATGGTCTATGCGGAAGCGACTACGGTACTACCTTTGATAGCTAATTATGCATATCATAAGAGCAGCTGGAAAACCCGAAAAGAGAAAAGATACAACGATATGTTAGGCTAATTACTCTTGTACCATTGATTAGCGAAAGCTGCATAGTCGAGCATGTTGACTATATCGTCACCGCCGTAAGGTGCTGTATCTGCGTTAAGATGGTAGGCACCATTGGTCAGCCAGTATTGAGCAAATAATGCAATATCAAATTCATCGATCTTCCCATCAGTAATAATATCTACGGACGGATTGAATCTATCTTCGGTATCTTCACTTTGCCATGCGGCGGCAAGAACTGCCCAGTCTTTAAAATCAATATGCCTATCAAGGTAGAAATCAACTTCGATATCGAAAATTTCCAGCATCCATTCATTTGCAAATGCTGTTAGATCGATAACATCAACTCCATCCGGGCAGAGGAAATCGCCTTTTAGATATTGGCACGAAAGTACGGGGTAGCTAACATCGTCGGCACACATCCGCCATGTATAGCGATAAGGGATATTAGTTGGAGTAACTATGTCCCAGCCTGCCTCAATATAAGTCTGTGATGTATGAAGATTGTTGAGAGTAGATGTATTTCCTCCAGTAACACCGCAGGGATCGCCCACGATATCACCAATACCATAGATAGCGGGATTCATTTCAATATCATAAAAACAACCTGCATAAGTTCCTGTTGAACCTTCTCCGACAACTGCTCCTTTATACCCGGAGCTTGAAACAATACTGGCTGATAAGCAATTTATAATATTTCCATGTGTATTAACTCCTGCTATTCCTCCCGCTCTCTGGTTGGCATTAACATTAGTTATGGTGTAGCAGTTTTGGATCGTACCGTCAAAAATGTCACCGACTAAGCCTCCTACGGTATTGAATGCCGAAAGAGTTCCACCTGTTACCCAGGAATTTTCGATTGTGCCATTATTAATTATACCTGCTAATGCTCCAGTATTAAATGGCACTTCGATGTTAGGATCGATTATACCTATATTCTTAATAATAGCTTCTGGGGTATCGATGTAGCTAAATATACCGACAGCAAATGTAGTAGATTCGTATGTGAAATTTGAAATTGTATAACCTTGTCCATCGAAGACACCGGTAAAAGGTTTGCTGTGATATGTACCGATCAGATTAAACTGTGTGCCGGTATATGCACTGAGGTCTATATCAGCTGTCAGTAGAAAGTGTTTATCCCAATCACCACTGTTTTGCCCTATTGCATTCATTTGTGATGCTGTAGATATAAGATAAGGGTCCTGGGCCGTACCGCTGCCGCCTCCATACTTTGCAAAGGCAGTACAGGCCAGAAGAATTGACAGCAGAATTACATCACAAAATATTCTTTTCAAAGTCATAGAAGTTCCAGTTACCCCCAATAGAACCCCCCCATCTATTTAAAACAATATTATATAGCATAATAAGGTATAAATCAAGACTTAATTAGGCCGATTTTTACATTAGCACGGCTCTTTATGCCGATAAGCAAACAAGAGTATTGCAAAATACCGCAGAGAGTTTATGCTGTTTATTCGTGGATTCCGATAACTTTTAGCCGCAGGATATATTATGGATGATTATAAAATAGAACCAGCTCAGAGAATTAAGCGACTGCCGCCTTATTTATTCGGACGTCTAAATGCTTTGAAATTGGCCAAGCGTCAGGCTGGTGCCGACATTATAGATTTAGGGATGGGCAATCCTTCTGACAGCGCACCACAGATAGTTATAGACAAACTCTGCGAAGCGGCAAAGGACCCCCGCAATCATCGTTACAGCGCTTCGAGGGGAATCAAGAATCTGCGTGGTGAAATTGCTAAAAAATACACTAAACTCTGGAACGTGGAACTTGATCCGGATAAGGAAGTTCTTGCCTGTATCGGTTCGAAGGAAGGTTTTAGTCATCTTTGTCTGGCAATGATGGGCCCGGGCGATACGGCAGTTGTACCAGACCCGGCTTTTCCTATACATAATTATGCGGTAGCTCTTGCGGGGGGCAATGTTATTAGTGTGCCTCTCGGTAATGATGAGAAATTTATAAATAGCATAACATCCGTTATTGAACATTTGTATCCAAAGCCAAAACTGCTGATACTGAATTATCCGCATAATCCGACCGCAATGACTGTAGATGAAGGCTTTTTTGAGCCTATAGTTGAGATAGCGAAGAAATTCGGAGTTGCGGTCATTCATGATTTTGCTTATGGCGAAACCTTATTTGATGGATATAAAGCGCCGAGCTTTTTGTCGGTCAAAGGGGCCAAGGATGTTGGTGTCGAATTTATAACGATGAGCAAGCCCTATAATATGGCAGGTTTTCGTATCGGATTCGTCGCAGGTAACAGAGAAATGATAGAGGCTTTGGCAACTATCAAAGGATACTATGATTACGGTATATTCCAGGCCCTGCAAATAGCTGGTATTATTGCACTTAGACATTGTGATGAGTTCATCCTGGAGCAGAATAAGCTTTATCAAAGCCGCAGAGATGTGGTTTGTGACGGCCTGACGAGGATCGGCTGGGAAGTAGAAAAACCGCGTGCGACTATGTTCGTATGGGCAAAAGTGCCCGAAGAACACCTCAGAGGTAAAGGAACTATAGATTATGCCTTAGACCTGATGGAACATGCCGAGGTCGCGATTGCCCCGGGAAGGGCGTTCGGTGAGAATGGCGAAACATATATGAGAATTGCCCTGGTGGAAAATGAGCAGCGATTACGACAGGCTGTTCGCAACATCAGCAGGTTCGTCCGAGAAAAACCTATCAGAAAGAAGAAGCAGTAAGAAACATTTGTATGATTGGATTCTTTTGCTAAAGGCCGGTGACATTTCTTTTTTAATTAGACTTTAAAAGAAAAAACTGTCAGAAAATTCCACTATTGTTATTAAATAATGCTTTGTAGAAAAGAAGATTAAAGTCATTGCGAAGGATGCGATAGTGACTGCGGCAATCTTGATTTTTGAACGTTTAAGATTGCTTCGCTGCGCTCGCAATGACCTGGTGTTACAGCTTTTCTACAGAGCAATTAAATAAAAAAGATGCCGTAAAGTGGCTTTATTGCTTTGTTTAAGCAGGTTTTATTGGTTTGATTTGTAAAATAGGTAAGATTTTTTTAAAAAGCTCTTGACATTCTTCTCTAAATATGGTCTAATACCATCATCAGCTTGGGGGCTGAAGAAAACTCACAGTAGTGAATTTGTACATTAGTTTTTGGTTTGCTGTTTTTTATTGTTCGCCGGCGTTTTTGTGTTTTGCCGTCGGACGTCAATTCAGAAGAGAGAGTAGAGAATTATTTAGCGGTGATTGCTGCGCGGGGGCGTGGCTTGTTGCTGCTGGATAGGCTCTATACGGGGGCCTTCCTAATCGGGGAAAGAAAACTCATAAGGATAACGACGCAGTTTCTCTGCGCGCACGGTTTGGGTTTAAGTTTTAGCGCGTAGTTAAAAGGGTTTAAGTGAAATATAAGAGAAAAAGTTTTGGGTTTTCCAGTGTGGAAGGTGAAAATTATGAAAAATACAAATCAGATTAGAGTAACAGCGTTTACTATTTTAACGATTACTATAGCCCTCGTTACGACTCCGGTTGCATTTTCAGAACCGCCAGTTCCTGACTGGAGTGGTAGCGAGGGCACAACGTTTCAGGAATGGGATTTCACAGATGCTAATACATCTCCCGATCCTATTTCCGATATGTTGAACAATCCCAACGGCGATCCGCTGTTAACTGTTTATACAGATATCGAATTCGGCGCTGATGGCACATCGGACGGTTATTGGGTTCTTTCCGGGCAGCAGCGTCCTGGACAGATCGACATTAAAATTCCTAACTATGTGAATCAGAATCCTTATAAGGAGATCTGGCTGACAATCGTATGGAACGAATCTGAGGGATATCCGGTTAATCCGATATTACCGGATCGTCCAATCGTCGGGGTTGCTTTTGAAGGCATGGAGTACACGGATCAATACATCGAATATGAACAGGAAGATTCTCTGGGATTCGGTTGGAAAACAAGTGTATATGTTCTTGGTCTTTGGCCCAATCCAGCAGAAGAGTGGCTGAATATCAAGGGTAATATTCTTGTTGACAGCCTGTCAGTCGAGACGATTTGTATACCTGAGCCTGCGACAATGACAATTCTCGCTTTAGGTGGTCTTTGTACAGTCTTGCGTAGAAAACGCAAAATTAGCTAATCGTTTTTTCAATAGAAGATTTGTCCTGTGTAACGATCCGTACATTCACAGGGCTGGTGATGAAGGTTGAAGTTTGTATAAAAAGTAAATCGAGCTCTCTTGCTCTGAAGGTGAAACGAAAGGAAGGTTTTGTATGAGGGTCTTTAGTAAAACAGTACCTGTAGTTTGTTTGCTGCTGCTGTTAGTATTGCTGGTGCATGTCGCCTCAGCGGATACTTACTACGGTTCGACAAACTATAATGAGAACTGGAACGGCAAACAGTTGACAGGCACTATTGATTTCGGTGTTTATGACGATCGAAGTGTATTCGAAAGCGACTTTGGTTATGTCAATGATGGTGCCGGGCTTACTGCTCCTGGTGACGGTCAGTATGTTTATGCTTATGTGATCAATCAGGACGATATAAGTGAAAGCCCCATTTCCTATTTTGCTATCCTCGGCTTGGATGAGGATGCGGTCTCTTCTGATCTTGAGTATATGGATCAGTCAGCCAATTATAGCGAACCCAACCTTAGCGGCGTTGAGCCGGCAAATGCGGGTTTTGTAGGAAATGATGGTGTATGGAAGTGGTCATCCGCAAAGGGGTTCATTCAGGTTGATGAGTACTCTTGGCTTCTTGTTTACAGTAGTGACTATGACTGGGTCAAGGGTGACTATGAGCTAAGAGGTGTCGAAGATGATTTTCCAGTACCGGACGACGGGGAAGTTCCGGAACCTGGAACGATCGCATTGCTCGGCTTGGGTGGATCACTGCTGATAAGACGTAAAAAGAACTAAGCAGCAGTAAAAAAATCTCAGGTCTATAATAACTTAATTTCCGCGGGGGCGGACAGGTGTTAAAGAAAGATTTAAAATCGAATAAGAGATGTTCTGTACTTTGGCTGGTGCTTGTTATAATCAGCTTGACACTGATAAGCTATAGCCAGGCCGGAAATGTAGCAATGCTGGTGCAGCAAAGTCCCGTCGATGGTGGTTCAGTCGAACCTGGTACCGGAGTGCACAAGATGAATTCGAATTCACAGTTGCCTCTTCGGGCCGTACCGAAACCGGGTTACCAGTTTGTAACATGGCTTGGCGATGTTGATGAGCCGACTTCACAGGTTACCACTGCTTATGCGGATTCACCCAAGATCATCATCGCTGTCTTTGAAAGAGTCGAGTATGACTCGGTCGCAGCATCGGAGTTGATCACAAGCGCCGAAGGCGGCGGTGGAACAGCCAGTACTGCCTCGTATGTAAGAGGCGGTCGCAACGGCGGCTCTGTCAGGAATAATTTCAAGGGCTATCCAGGCATTATCCAAGATGAAGATGAATTACCGGATGATTTTCCGGTTCCGAATGACGGCGACGATTTTCCTGTACCCGGTGATGAAACAGTGCCGGAGCCTGCAACAGTATTTTTGCTGGGCTTAGGCGGATTAGTGACAGTCGTTAGACGCAGAACATTAAAAGCATAAAATGTTGAAGTGCTAAGTTGTTGATCATGGATAGTCAACTAAATAAGGGGCCGAAAGGATTCTTTTAAAGGTATTATTGATATATTAATAGAGTTCTAACTTAACTGTGGGACGAGTTTAGCGTTTTGGTTTGACGCAGAATACGAATATTTTGTGCACCCCCTAACCCCCGTAGGGAAGTTACTATAGACAGGCGGCTGTGCTTTTACATGAAGTCTTTATTGGGAAAACTTACCAGGCAATCCTGAGGAGACTTTAAGGAAAGCACAGTTGCCAATTTTTATGCGCAGACATTCCTATACCATATTTTTTCCGGCAGGGGCGAAATTGTTTTACTCTGAAGCCTGCCTAGCAGTTTCGAGCCAATCTTCTCGGGATAAGAACAACTTAAGCTTGCTGTACTCGTCCTGGACTTTATTAAATAGCTCTGGAACTTCATCGACTTTCTTGTCTCTACCGGCACATTCAAGCTTGAATGCTACATCGCCCAATGTTGTGGCGCCGATTTGCAATGAAGCTCCCTTCAGGCTGTGTGCATACATCCTGATGTGTTTAGGATTGTTTTCCTTGATAGCCTCGGCAAGCGATTTAATACATCTTGGGCTGTCCTTAAGATACATTTGTACGACTTCATTAATTACCTCTTTGTCGTCACAAAGCTCGGTCAGGGCTTTGTAGTCTATTAAATTCTGGTAATCGATCTCCGCCGGAATCTCTGTTGCCGCGTCACCGTCAATGGTGATTGTTTGTTCGCACATATCTGTCAGCTCATTAATTTGTGTTTTAGTTGATTCGATTTTTCCCGCCAGTTCATCTTCGGCATTCAGGTATTTATCGAGTGTCCTGATGAGTTCTTTTTTGTCGATCGGCTTGGATACATAGTCATCGCATCCAGCCGCAATACATTTTTCCCTGTCGCCCTTCATCGCGTGAGCTGTGACGGCGATAATAGGTTTCTTGAATCCAAGATTGCGCAATTCCCTTGTTGCGTCATAGCCGTTCTTGTTAGGCATCTGGATATCCATAAGTATCAGATCGAACGGTTGATTGAGGGCTTTTTCCACGGCCTGCTGGCCGTCCTCGGCGATGACAGCTTCAAGCCCCTGCTTTTTAAGCAATAGCGTTATCAGAGTCTGATTGGTTGGAGTATCTTCAGCGACAAGGATACGGCCTGATAATTTCGGCGTTTCTTTTGGTACCGGTTTGACAGCCTCTTTCAATCTGTCGTATTTATTGAATATAGGCTGAGATTTAACATCCACACCCGCTGGCACGACAAGTGTAAAAGTTGAACCCTTACCGTACTCACTTACAAAAGTTACGTCTCCGTTCATGAGGTTGGCAAGATTTTTTGTTATTGCAAGGCTCAGGCCCGTTCCACTTTTACTTCTACTGGTGTCGTCATTATTAAAGTCCTTGAAGATGTTTTTCTCTTCTTCAGGGGTAAGACCGTAACCGGTATCTTCTATATCGAATTGCAGCAGCGGAGTTCCTTCGGTATCTTTCAGTGAGACATTCACGTAAATATGTCCGTTCTCGGTGCAATCGATAGAATTATTTATAAGATTCATCAAGCATTGTCGCAGACGAAGCGGGTCAGTCCTGATGGTCGTTGGTAGATCACTTTTCTGGAAGACACCAAAGTCAAGATTCTTCTGCATTACCTGCGGCCTCATAAGCGATTCGATCACAGCTAACAACTGCTCCAGGGAGCAGTCACCAACTTCGAGATCGAAATTACCTGCCTCTATTCTTGAGAAGTCAAGTATGTCGTTGATCAGGATCAGCATCTTTTGAGCACTGTCGCGAATGACGGATAGGTGATTTATCTGCTCATCATTTAGTTCTTCCTCGGCGAGAACTTCACTAAGCCCGATTATGGCATTGAGCGGAGTCCTGATCTCGTGGCTCATGCTGGCCAGGAATTTGCTCTTGGTCAGATCGGAAAGTACGGCTTCATGAGCAAGCGAGTTGGCTTTTCGAACAGTCTGTTCAAGTTTTTTATTTGCAACTTCGAGGTCTTTCTGTGCTTTATCAGAATTATTTTTGGCTAACCTTAGTTCCTGCTCGACACGTTTGTTTTCTGTAAGGTCAACATCGATCTGGAACAGCAGGGGCTCTTTTCCCTCGATTCGAACAACCGTATGTATTGCGTGTACCGGTACGGCCTGACCATCTTTGTGTCGCAGCGTAAGCTCACCCGGGGACTGGAATTGTCCGGACTTTTCTGCTCTTTTACCGGCTTCAAATCCTTCCTTGAATTTTCCTTTAAGCTCTGGTGTTGCGATCAGATCGATGATGTTTTTGCCGATAGCTTCACCGGCGGTGTACCCAAAAATCTGCTCATTAGTATAGTTCCAGTAGAAAACGGTTCCATCTGTCTGGTATCCCTGGATAGCTATTCCGGGTATGTTTTCCATCAGGATTCGGAATCGCTCTTCGCTTTCCAACAGGGCCTGCTCCATCTCATGCTGTGCCGCAAGCTCTTTTCTTTTAGAGATGTCATAGATAGTAGCTTTGATATTTTCTATTTGATTTTGAACATTTCTCTCATAGCTGAAGAATATTGCCACATTAACTGTCTTGCCTGTCTTTGTCTTAAGCGGCAATTCTTTGACATCAAGTTCACCCGCCTGTATTTGATTGGGGATATTGTGATAATCATCAGGATTAACCCAGAATTCTTCCGGCAGGAAATTCATTCCCACTATTTCATCTACGTCTTCTACCTGGAGAAGATTAGTAAAGGCGGGATTGGCATAAACTACCACTCCATCAGAACGGATTTCACAAATTCCATTTCCTGAACTCTCAGATTGTATCAAGCTGTGTTTCTTCTGTTCGTCGAGTAAAGCTTTAGCTGTTCTGAAAATATCCGTTTGTGTCAAAATGCCGCATAATTTTTCGCCGTCCATAACAAGAATTCTTCGCAGCCCTTTGGCTTCCATTATCTTGCTGGTACTAAAAGCCGAGTAATCGGAAGGTACGCTGATTACCGGGCTGGCCATTATCTGATCGACTGTCACATCAGAGGCGTTTTTCTCGACAGCCACGATCTTTTTGACCATATCGCGTTCAGTTATAACGCCGGCGACTTTTCCCTGTCTGGTTACAACAATACATGAAATCCTTTTCTCAGTCATTGTTTTAGCTGCATCAGCTGCCGTGACATCATGTTCGATAGTGGCAACGTTCTTGGTCATCATCTCATCTATATCGTTATATATGTGAGTGACCATTGTCTGGATAAGGTCGGTTTGCGTAACGATACCGACGAGCTTGCCGTCACTGGTAACGGGCAGACGCTTGACCCTGTTTTCCTGCATCATGCTGCTGGCTTCGTCGATGCCGACGGTTTCACAAAGACTAACTATCGGGCTGGACATTATTTGTCCGACTGTTGCCGTAGCATAGTCGGCGTTGCCGGTGATAACCTTCTTGGTGAAGTCTGTCTCGGTAATGATGCCCAGTATCTCATCATTTTCAGCGACCACCATACAGCTGATGCTTCTGTCAGACATCTGTTTAGCGGCTTCGACTATGTTGACTTCAGTGCCGATCGTTATGGCGTTTCTGTTCATAACATCTTTCAAGGTTGTCCAACTCGTACTGAACGCGTTTGAATTATGCTTCTGCGCGTTGAACTCGTTACATTCCTTGGTCCGCGTCTTTTTCTCAGACATTTTAATTGCCCTCATTTTTAAAATATATGTTTCTGGGCGGCTATTTTTGCCCGTCCCATAAAAATAGAAAACTATCCAAATATTTAGAGCGTGTATCGGCAGTTTCAGGCTGTAAATTAATCAAACTAAACACGATTAACAGCCCTTTATAGGTGTTTTTTTTGTGATTTGACAGTAAGACGGCTGACACCTACAATAGCTAAGAGTCTCTAACTTAATGAATAAAAAAAGCTTTTTTAATAGCAAAAACCGGCATTTGTCTTTTTTGTTATATGCTATAAGTAACTTTGAAAGGGAAAGACATGGATTTTGAGCAAAATAATGATAATTTAAACAACCAACAGCCGCCAATGTACCCACCTCAGCCCCCAGTCCCACAGCAGCCTACTATCATCATGCAGCCCAAGAAAAAAAGCGGCTGGCGAATATTTTTAAACATTTTATTAGTGTTATCGGTCCTGGCTAACATAGTATTATTTCTCGCGGTCATTGGTTTAGGTGCTGCCATGGTCACGGGCCAGAGCGATTTTCTAACAGAAAAGGTGATTTATAAGGGCCCGCGCACTCAGAAAATTGCGTTGATAAGGGTAGAAGGTGTCATCGATTCTAAAATGGCTCGTAATGTTATCGAGCAGATCCGCCACGCGAGATCGGACAGTTATGTCAAAGGTATCATTCTGAATGTTGACTCACCAGGTGGTACCATTACCGGTAGCGACCAGATATACGACGAAATACTGAAATGTAAAAACCAAAGTAGATTGCCCGTGGTTGCTTTCATGCGAAGCCTTGCCGCTTCGGGCGGATATTACGTTTCGGTTGGTTGCGATGAGATAATTGCAGAACCAACAACCATTACCGGCTCGATCGGTGTAGTAATGGGATATTTTGTAATCCAGGAATTACTCGAAGGCAAACTCGGAATAGAGCCGGTCATTGTAAAATCCGGCCAAAGAAAAGACTGGCCAAGTTCGTTTAGAAAACCGTCCGAAGAAGAGATGAACTATTTCGAACAGAAACTTATAACGCCAGCCTACGAAAGATTTGTGCAGATAGTAAACGACGGCCGGGAGGAATTGAATATGGGTGAGGTTATGAAATTAGCTGACGGCAGCATCTATGGCGCAAGTGAAGCTCTTGAAGAAAAGCTCGTTGATTCTATCGGTTATTTTGATGAGGCGATCCAAATTGCAAAAAGACGTGCCGGCATTAGCGAAGCAAGGATTGTCGAATATATCAGGCCATTTTCATTTTCAGGGCTTCTTTCGTCCGAGGCCAAAGGTATCATAAACCTCGATAGAAAAACAATATATGAACTTTCAACTCCAGAAGTTATGTACCTTTGGAGTGTTCATTAATTGTTCGATATTATTTTGTCATTAAAACTAAGCCATAAGGGAGCCATGATATGCTTGTTGCTTTTGTATGTACTCTTGCATTTTCGTTTGTAATCGTTCGAGTGGGAGCAATCGCATTTCAACTAACTGGATTAGAATGGTCACTCGCCAAGTTTCAATCTCTTTCCTGCTTCACAGGAACTGGATTCACAACGAAGGAAGCTGAATTGATAACAGGCCATCCACAAAGAAGAAAAATCGCTTCAATATTGATGGTATTGGGTAACGCGGGACTGGTCATACTTATTGCTACTGGTGCCAGTACAATAATTACTCAGGATAATATAATTACGGCTTTATCTGAAAAGCTTGGACTAAAGATCCCCACTGCAGCAGTAAAATGGATAAATACTGCTCTTTTAATAATTACTTTATTTGTTTTCTATAAGGTTGTTACAAATCAGCATGTTACAGCCAGACTTACGAGTTATCTTCGAGATAAAATTGTTACCAAAGACATTTTTGGCCGAGTTTCTTTTGAAGAGCTTATGGTCTCAACGGGCGGTTATGGTATTTCGAGAGTCACGATCAAATCTGAAAGCCCTGTCCTGGGTAAGAACCTTGCTGATTCGGGGCTGCGCGGTTTAGGTATAAACTTGCTTGCTATTGTAAGGGGCGCAGAAACCATATCAAACCCGACCGCGCAGACGACGATCCAAATGAATGATGAACTGGTTTGCTTTGGAAAACTCGGCGAAATTCGTCATCATCTCTGCCCTGATGCTAAAGAAGCAAAAATAGAGCAGCCGGACGAAAAAAATACTACAGCTTAACGAACCAAAAGGCTGATAAATACGTAATATTAGCCGTAATAGTTCTGTAGTGGGCGAGATATTAAAGCCGTAACTCATTTTTTAACAATTAGATAGGAGAATCAAGATGTATAGCCTTAACCTATCCAAAAACAAAAGAGCCCTTATTAAATCTATGGCTGTAGTTCTTTTAGTTTTGTTTCTATCAGGTTCGTTAGTTCAGGCTCAGGAAGAAGCCGCGATAAGCTCGCTAAGGCAAATGGGCCAGGCCTTTTCTGAAATCGCTAAAAAAACTTCTCCCGCTGTAGTTGGTATCAAAGCCAACAAAGTCTTTACTCAAAAGTATTATGATTCTATCGATCCGTTTTTTAATAATCCTTTCTTTGACGATGATGTATTCGAACACTTTTTTGGTGCTCCACGCGGCAGACAACGTGAACCCAAAGAACGCAAGTATAATCGAAGGGCTCAGGGCTCAGGGTTTATAATCTCTAAGGACGGCTACATTCTTACCAACAACCACCTCGTCGGTGAGGCTGATACCGTAAAAGTTAAACTTTCCGACGAGAGTGAATTCGAAGCCAAGGTAATCGGGGCCGATCCCGAATCGGATGTCGCTCTTATTAAAATAGAATCAAAGGAAGACCTGCCGTTTTTAGAACTTGCCGATTCCGAACAGCTGCAGGTTGGCGAATGGGTAATTGCGATTGGCAATCCGTTCGGGCTTAGTCATACTGTCACAGCCGGTATTGTCAGCGCAAAGGGAAGAAGCGGAGTCGGTATCACAACCTACGAAGATTTTATTCAGACCGACGCAGCTATCAATCCCGGCAACAGCGGCGGGCCTTTGTTGACTCTTGACGGCAAAGCCGTTGGAATTAATACCGCAATCATTTCACGAAGTGGCGGCAATATGGGGATTGGACTGGCGATACCTGTCAATATGGCCAAAAATATTTACGAGCAATTAGTTAAAGAAGGCAAAGTTGTTCGAGGCTATCTCGGTATCAGGCCTCAAAATATTACTAAAGATATCGCAGAAAGTTACGGACTCGACGAAGTTAAAGGGGCTTTAGTCGCTGAGGTTGTTGATGATTCTGCCGCTGACAAAGGCGGCCTGAAATTTGAGGACATCATCCTGGAAGTTAACGGCAGAGATGTCAAAGATGCGTCCGACCTGATGAAAAAAATAGCGGCTTTTAGCCCTGGTACAGAGATAAAACTCATCGTCTTGCGTAATGGAAAGAAAAAGCCCTTGAAAGTGACATTAGATGAACGCCCCGGCGCTAAGGAGGATAAAGAATACAAAGAAAAAGAGCCGGCAACGATCGAAAAACTCGGCCTGGAAATTACTGACCTCAGTAAGGAAATGGCCAAACGATTCGGTTATAATGACCTTACAGGTGTTATTGTTGTCAGGGTGACTCCGGGCTCGGTTGCTGAAGAAAAGGGTATCGAGGCCGGTATGCTGATAATAAGAGTAAACAGCAAAGAGATCGAAGGTACAAAAGATTTCTACAGAGAGATACAGAAGGTCAACGCCGGCGAGTATCTAAGACTTGTAGTGACAGACGGGCGGATGAGATATATCGTCGCCATGAAGGTGCCTGAAGACGATTAAGTTTTGATTATAAATTGAATTTACGAAAATCCCGCTTTAGTGCGGGATTTTCTTTTGCGCCTGGCCGGCATATTATTTGTGTACTTTTATATCATTATAGCCCTTTAAATGACAAAGAAGCCGTATGACAGACCTGAAATAGGCAATTTAAATTCTTGCATTTATGGCGAGGCTATATATAATGCTTAGCTCTGTTCATGGAAGGGCAGCCCTTAAACCGGCTGCCCTTGCGTATGTAATAAGAAAAAGTCTTTTTGGAGATATGTGAACCATGGGTTGTAGATTAGCTATTGCAGGCGTGACCGGCGCGGTAGGTCAGGAGTTTTTGAGTATTCTCGAGCAAAGGGAGTTTCCTTTCGACTCGCTTAAAATGCTGGCTTCGAGCCGCAGCAAGGGCAAAAAGATCACATTCAAGGGTAAGGAATATATCGTTGAGGAGCTGACAGAAAACAGCTTTAACGATATTGATATCGCTCTTTTTAGTGCCGGTGGTTCACGCAGTAAGCAGTTTGCCCAGGCCGTCGTCGATGCCGGCGCCGTTATGGTTGACAACTCATCGGCTTTTAGAATGGATCCGGAAGTTCCGCTGGTAATTCCTGAGATCAATCCTGAAGCTATCAAAGATAACAAAGGCATTATCGCCAACCCGAACTGCTCGACAATTATCGGTATAGTTCCGGTCTGGCCGTTGCATAAAGCCAACCCGGTCAAAAGAATAATCGTTAGCACATATCAGGCCGCAAGCGGTGCCGGACAATCGGCAATGCTGGAACTCGAGCATCAGGCTCAGGAAATTCTTGACGGAAAAGAACCAACATGTAACGCTTTCCCATGCCAGATTGCGTTCAACTGCTTCTGCCATAACTCGGCACTCGGCCCGAACGGCTACAACGAAGAAGAAATGAAGATGGTTAAAGAGACTCGCAAGATTTTTGACTGTCCTGAGATCGCGATTACCTGTACCTGTATTCGTATCCCTGTCTTCAGGGCTCACTGTGAGAGCATCAACCTGGAATTTACCGAGCCTATCACACCTGACCAGGTTCGTGACTTGCTCAGTACGGCTCCGGGCGTGACCTTAATGGATGACCGCGAAAACAATCGTCACCCGATGCCTATCGACGCATCAGGCAATGACGACATTTACGTCGGCCACATCCGCCAGGATGAATCAATACCGGAAAATCGCGGTATCAATCTCTGGGTTGCTGGCGACCAGCTCCGCAAAGGCGCGGCACTGAACGCTGTCCAGATCGCAGAAAAGTTGCTATAATCGGCTTTAATGGCGAAGCGAAAAATTCTTCTGACAATTCAGTATGATGGTTCTGACTATCACGGCTGGCAGGTTCAGCCGGGCAGTAGTACTGTCCAGGGCCAGCTTATATCCGCGATAAGTTCACTCATTGGCAAGGAGGTAAGCGTCCGCGGCGCTAGTAGAACAGATGCCGGCGTCAGTGCTCTTGGCCAGCTTGCTGTATTTGAAATCGATGATTGCCCGATCCCAACCGGGAATTTTAAAAAGGCTATAAACGACCGTCTGCCGGATGATATCGTTATTACAGAATTAAAAGAAGTCCCTCTGGACTTTGACCTTATCGGCTCGGTCAAAAATAAGCTATATCGTTACACTATCTATACCGGCCCAACTCGGCCGGTTCTTGATATTAAACATCTCTGGCATTTGCCCGCTGATTTAGATGTTGAAGCTATGGACAAAGCTGCTAAGCATTTAGTCGGCAAACACGATTTTAAATCCTTCGCCTCAGCCAAAGATGCCCGCGAATCTTCCATCCGTACTATCTTCCGCTGCGACGTCTCATTATCAGGAAAACGCCAATTCCTGAATCACGGATCACGAACCACGAACCACGAGTACATTTTTATTAATGTCGAAGGTGACGGCTTTCTGTATAATATGGTTCGCAATATCGTGGGCAGCTTAGTAGAGGTCGGCACCGGTCGTTGGGAAGAAAGTAAGATAAAAGAAGTCCTAGAAGCTAATGACAGAACAGCCGCCGGCCCGATAGCACCACCGCAAGGATTATGTCTTATATGGATTAAGTATTGAACAGAGATAATTGAAAGGAGAAATCATGCGCGGATTAATGTGCACAATTAAGATGGCTTTAATACTGGCTGTAATATCACTGGCTATAATCGGGACGCTATATGTCCTGGACGTCTTTGCTACCGAACAGGCCAAAGATTTCTTGCTTAAGATCATGAAGATAATTGGTATATGGTCTGGTGCTTCCTTGGTTTTATTACTAGTAGCGTTCCTTGGATGTAAGAGTGAGAAATAATTGAAAATAGTTCACATAATAACTCGTTTGATCCTTGGCGGTGCGCAGGAGAATACTCTAATAACCTGCAAAGAGTTAGCTCTGCGCGGTCACGATGTAACTTTGATAACCGGCCCGGCTATAGGCCCGGAAGGCGAACTCTTTACAAAGGCAAAGCAAGAGCCTTACCGCATCATTACCGTCGATAAAATGATAAGAGCGGTCAGGCCGCTAAAAGATTATCTAGCCTACCGCCAGATAAAAAAGCATTTACAAAAAATCCAGCCGGATATTGTCCATACCCATTCCGCCAAAGCTAGCATACTCGGGCGCTACGCCGCGTACAGTATGCGCAAAAAAAGATTCACTAACCACGAGTCACGAAACACGGTCATTGTCCATACAATACACGGCCTTGCTTTTCATAAATATCAAAGCGACTGGCTGAATAAATTTTACATCGCTGTCGAAAAAGCTGCTGCTAAAAAGACCGACTTTTTTATAACTGTTGCCGAAGCTATGACCGCCCAGGCCCTTGAAGCCGGCATTGGTACACAGGATAAATTCGCTACCGCGTATTCTGCTATCGAAGAAGATGCGTTTTTAGCACCTATACCTGACGAACAGATCACCGAATTTCGTGTCAACAATGGCATTAGTAAGGATTCTATAGTGCTTGCGACTGTAGCGAGACTTTTCGAATTTAAAGGACACGAATACATAATCGAATCCGCTAAGCAGCTAAGTAAAAAATATGAGAATGTTATCTGGCTTTTCGTTGGCGATGGTAATCTTTCCTACTATTACAAAAAACAAGTCTCGGACCTCGGCCTTGCCCATTGCGTAAAGTTCACCGGCCTATTACCACCAAGCGAAATACCATTAGCTTTACAATCGTCGGATATTCTGGTTCACTGTTCATTGCGAGAAGGGCTTGCCCGTGCTATTCCACAGGGAATGTTATGTGGTAAACCGGCTATTGCATTTGATCTCGACGGCTCATGTGAAGTTGTAAATAAAAACACAGGTCGATTGATCGAGGCCCAGAACGTCGAGCAGCTTGTCGAGGCCAGTAGTGAATTGATAGAGAATAAACAACTTCGAGAAAAACTTGGTGCGCAGGCTCGCGAGGCCGTCCGTCAACAATTCGCACCTGAGACAATGGTAGATAAAATTGAAGAAGTCTATAACCAAATTTTGAATAGGCAGTAATAAAATGAAAAGCTACCGTAAAGAATTATGGTTCAATACAACTCAACGCCGTCAATATATTAACATCACACCGGATATCGAAAGATGCCTTGCCGAAAGCGGTATCAAGGAAGGCTTCGTACTTGTAAACGCGATGCACATCACAGCCAGTGTTTTTATAAACGATAACGAGTCCGGCCTGCATCATGACTTCGAAGTCTGGCTCGAAAAGCTCGCACCTGAAAAACCATATTCGCAGTATCAGCACAACGGATATGAGGATAACGCAGATGCTCACTTGAAGCGAAGCGTAATGGGCAGAGAAGTCGTTGTTGCTGTAACAGATGGCGTGATGGACTTTGGCCCGTGGGAGCAGATCTTCTATGGCGAGTTCGACGGCAAAAGAAAGAAACGTGTCCTGGTCAAGATAATCGGAGAGTAATTCAGCACCATGGAACTGATAGTCTTTTTGTTTTACGCTTTCGCTTTATCTTTGACTGGCGTCATGGCACCGGGAGCAATGACAACTTCTACAATTACTATCGGTATGAAAAATCGTTGGGCAGGGGCGCTTATTTCTATTGGTCATGGCGTAGTGGAATTTCCCCTGATGATTTTACTAATCTTTGGAGTTGGTTCCTTTTTCAATATCGATGCCGTTAAGATGGTCATCGGGATTGGCGGCGGCGGCTTTTTGATTTTCTTAGCTTGGCAGACTTATGGCGGCCTCAAAAATCTTGAAAACCAGCAGCCGGCCAAAACCGACAGGCCGATCTTAACCGGCATAGTACTTTCAGTAGGGAATCCATATTTTCTGCTTTGGTGGGCATCGATCGGGTTGAACCTGATGAAACATGCAATGGAACTGGGAGCCTGGGCATTCGTTATATTTGCGGTAATGCACTGGAGCTTGGATCTCATTTGGCTGAGCATTCTGTCATGGTCGAGCTTTAAGGGCTCGAGAGTCTTCAGCCTGGGAACCCAAAAAGTGGTTATTATGTTCTGCGCTGTCATTATGTTCCTTTTTGGCGTGAAATTTGTGTTCGATGCGGTAAAAATATTATTTTCATAAAAAAATATTTTTCGCTATCAGGACTATATAATTTAACACCTGGCAGGGTACCCTTAATATCAATACTGATATCGGCATTATAGTGGAACCTATAGCTGTTTTGGTAAACCTGGTAAGAAAGTCCCAAAGCTAACGAAAAATTTCAGCTTCTCCGATACATCTCTTAAGCAAGGCAAAATTTTAAAGTCAGGAATTAAGCCGTGGAAATTAAGACATTTCTTGCAATGATGTTATTGACGGTATTGGGGGGCAATGCCGATCATCCGGTTATACCCACAAGCTACAATTACGATCATGCCCACACGGGAATACAAATGCAGATCACAAAGAAGGGTAAGCTTAACCTCATACGACCGCCGCCTTTGTGACAATAGAGCAAAAGAATTAGCATTTTTTAAAAATTAAAATAATTTCTTCCCAAGCCCCGATTGCAGAAGACCGATCGGGGTTTCTTTTTTTCCATACAACATAATCTTAAAACTGTCGCATTCTATTGTTTGTTTGTTTTGTTAAAATGACTATAATATTGCCATTTCCGCCGTAGGCTGTTAGGTGTCTTGGGTGCGGATTCAATAATTTTACTTTTTGATATTTGATTTTTGCATTATTTTTTGTGTTTATGAGCAAATTAGCTGGAAAATTTATTGTACTGGACGGCCCGGACGGCTGTGGTAAGAGCACGCAGGTAAAGATGCTGCTTGACTATATAACCTCACTGGGTGTCGATTATGAACAGTTCAGGGACCCCGGCACGACAGCTATCGGCGAGAAGATCCGCGATATACTTCTCGATCCCGAGCACGCTGCTATGACCGATGAGGTCGAGGTGCTGCTATATATGGCGGCAAGGGTTCAGCTGTGGCGTGAAAAGATAGCCCCAGCCCTTAAAGAAAATAAATGCGTTGTTCTGGATAGATGGCTCTCGAGCACCTGTGCTTATCAAGGCCATGCCGGCGAGTTTGGAATTAACCGTGTGATAAAAATCGCGCAGTATTGTTTACAAAAGCCCTGGCCCGATCTGACTATCGTTCTGGATGTGAATCTAAAGACCGCAGCTAAAAGGCTCGACCGTGACCTTGACCGCATGGAGCAAAAAGGTGACAACTACCATATAAAGGTAAGGGAAGGTTTTTTAAAGCTTGTCGATTATATGGAGAATGTAGCTGTGATAGATTCGACCCTCAAGATCGACGCGGTGCACAAAGAAGTCATAACCGCGATACAGACTTGCTTATAATATATCCCGTATATTTATTGTTTCTTTAATAATGTAAACATTACATTTGAGTTTATACTTAACTCACTTCAAAAATAGGAGAGAATGTTGTTAGATGAAAAAGATCATATCCAATATGTTTTGGGTGGGTGTGTTAATTGTAATGTCATATGTTTTTGTCATAGTACAGCTTTGGGTACTTTCAGGAGAATGGAGTGTAAACATATTTAGCAATCGTAAATTCGGAGTATTTTTAGTCATTATGGTTTTTGCAGTTTTGGCAACATGCCTGCCACGTCTCGAAAAACGCAAAAAACTTCGAAATAGGAAAATACAAAGAGAAAAAGAGGCAAGGCTTAAAAAAGATGTTAATAAATAATATATTATGTATGAACACAACCATTCTGTGGCAACATTTATGTTGGATTTAATATGTCATTGAAAGAAATATATTGTCAGGACGGCGCGATATCAATTTTAGAACGTACTTATCTTGCCGATAAGCTCGGCCACGCGTACATATTTGCTGGTGACGAGGGTGTTGGCAAATTCAAAACTGCTTCTAATTTCGCAAAGCTGTTACTTTGCAAACAGCCGGTAGTAAATAAAGATTTTGCTGACAGTTGCGGAATTTGTCAATCGTGCATAAATTTCGAGTCTGATTCACATCCTGATTTTGTTCATGTATATAAAGAGTTGCTGGAATTTACCGAAGAGGGCAAGGGCAGAAAAACTCCTGTTGATTTGTCAGTGCACGTCATACGCAAGTTTTTAATTTCCGCCGTTTCACAAAGGCCCCAACAATCTGCTCGCAGAGTTTTTGTCGTTTCAGAAAGCGAACGACTTAACACCCAGTCACAGAACGCGCTGTTAAAGGTACTTGAAGAGCCGCCATCATATTGTTGTATCATTTTACTTTGTACAAAGCTTGATAAACTTTTACCGACTACAAAATCTCGCTGCCAACTGATAAGGTTCGGTCCTATAGATAATGAAAAAATAATTAAGTTTTTAAACAGCAAAGGGCTCGGTAGTGAGCAGGCTAAATTTTTTGCCACCCTGGCTCATGGCAGTCTCGGCAGAGCCGGCCTCTGGGCCGATCTCGAACTGGCTGGGGCCGGAGTATATGATATTAAAAACCGAATTATCAACTCTTTAGCGGGTTATCGATATGAGCAGTCGCTTGATTTGGCTAAGCAGTTTATGGATTACAGCAAATCTCTGGCTGATGCCTGGAGCAAGATGGACACCTCAACAAGTAAAACAGACATCAACAGAAGGGCCTCGAAAACCATCATAAGCATAATGGTCAGTGCGTTCAGCGACGTTATGAAACTGGGGGCCGGGATTGGCGATGAACTTGCTAATGCAGGCCAAAGAGATCGAATAGCGGAAATGGCTGGCATCTTCGATCCGGAACTGGCGGCTGGAAAAATCGAGAATTGCTATGAAAGCATACGGTGGATAGACGCCTCTGTGAACGAAAGGCTGATTTTTGAGCGGCTGTTGTTAAATCTCGAAAAATCTGATATAATAAAGGCTTAGGTAGCTTCTAAAAATTGAAAAACGATTACTGTCATTGCGAGCAAAGCGAAGCAATCTTGCTTTTTAGAACAGTAATCAGGATTGCCGCGTCGCTACGCTCCTCGCAATGACAATTTTTAGAAGTTTTATTTAGCAATAAATCGCTGTTTTGAGATGATTTAGGTATTTAGATGAGTGAATTGGCTCAAGTAAAAAATAAACCTCATAAGAACAAGAAGTATTTGCTCGTCCGGCACGGCCAGATGAAGTCGCTAAGTTTGTTCGAGCACCATTTAGGTGAAGTTCCAAAAGTGCCTACGCGTGTCGTCGTTAAGACTGATAAGGGTCTTGAACTTGGCTATCTGGTTGGCCAGTTGACGGCGTATAAAAGCGGGCATTTCAAGCTCAGCCCGGATCAGGTCAAGCAATACTACCAGGACAGCGAGATCGATGTTGACTGTGAGCCGGTCGGGGATTTTGTTCGCTATGCCACAGCCGACGACATTAACGAAGAAAGGCATCTTCGCCAGATAGTTAAAGATGAGATCGAGACCTGCGAGCGATTCATTGATGAGCTTGAACTCAATATGAAGATCATTGACGCCGAGCATATCCTCGGCGGTGAGCGGATTATATTTTATTTCCGCGCAGAGGGCAGGGTTGACTTTCGCGAACTGGTTAAGAAGCTTGCCCACGAATACCAGACCAGGATCGAGATGCGGCAGATCGGTTCTCGTGACGAGGCAAAGATACTCGGCGACGTTGAGAGCTGCGGTCAGCAGTGTTGCTGCCAGAGATTTCTAAAAGCTCTAAAGCCGGTTAATATGAGAATGGCAAAAATGCAAAAGGCGACTCTCGATCCGTCCAAGATCTCCGGCTATTGCGGAAGATTAAAATGCTGTTTGCGTTATGAGGATGAAAACTATACGCAGCTTAGGAAACGCCTGCCCAAGAAAAATACTCCGGTAAAAACAGAAAAGGGCGTTGGCAGAGTCATCGATTCTCAGATTCTGACCCAGCTTGTAATGGTCGAATATGAGAACGGCGACAGGGAAGCTATCGGCATCGAGGATGTGAAGATCGTTAAAAAGCCGCAGAAGCCGAGAAAGGGTAATGATAATAGGCCTCATCAACGTAAACCTGAAAACCAAGAGGCTTCGAAGGGAAACGGCGACAAAAAAACTAACGGTGATTCCAGGCAGTAACTATCAGGGAAGATAAATGACACGAAAAATCGCGGTAACCTCAGCTTTGCCATACGCCAACGGCCCAATACATATAGGGCACCTCGTTGAATATCTTCAAACGGACATCTGGGTCAGGTACCAAAAGCTTTGCGGAAATCAGTGCCTATATTTCTGTGCCGACGATACGCACGGTACCGCTATTATGATCGGCGCTCGCGATCAAGGTATTACACCAGAGCAGTTGATAGCCAAGGCGCACAATGAGCACTTCAATGACCTCAGTGCCTTCCATATCGAGTTCGATAATTACTACTCGACTCATTCACCTGAGAATCGCCAGTTCAGCGAGCAGGTATTCAATGCCCTAAATGAAAAAGGCTCGATAACAAAAAGAACTATCAAGCAAGCCTATTGCGATAACTGCAAAATGTTCCTGCCTGACCGATATATCCGTGGTGAGTGTCCAAGGTGCCATGCTCTTGACCAATACGGCGATAACTGCGAAGTTTGCGGCGGTACGCATAGTCCGACAGAACTGATAAATCCGAAATGCTCACAGTGCTCGGAACCGCCGGTCAAGAAAGAAAGCGAACATTACTTCTTCAAACTCGGTGATTACGAACAGCCACTAAAAGAACTGATGGCCCGGGGCCACACTCATCAGTCTGTCGCTAATAAATTGGATGAATGGTTCGAGGCCGGTTTGAAGGACTGGGATATCTCAAGGGACGGACCGTATTTTGGATTCAATATTCCCGGCGAAGACGACAAATATTTTTACGTCTGGCTTGATGCACCAATAGGGTATATGGCTTCGTGTAAGAATTATTGCGAAAAAAATAATCTGGACTTCAATACCGTATGGAACGGCGATGAATGGGAGCTTTACCATTTCATCGGTAAGGATATCGTTTATTTCCATGCACTCTTTTGGCCGGCAATGTTAATGGGTTCCGGCTTTAAAGTGGCTGATAATCTTTTTGTGCACGGCTTTTTAACTGTTGACGGGACGAAGATGAGTAAGAGCCGCGGTACATTTATTAAAGCCGCTACTTATATCAAGCATCTCGATCCCGAATACCTGCGTTATTACTACGCCGGCAAGCTTACCGCAGCGGTCGAAGATATAGATCTTTCTATCGAAGATTTTATCAATAAGACCAACTCCGATCTTGTCGGCAAGTTAGCTAATCTTGCTTCGCGATCGGGCCCGATGCTGACAAAAAAACTCGACTCGAAACTCAGCTCTCTCGACGAAACGGGCCGATCATTGATTGATAAATTGATCGCTGTCAAAGAGCAGATAATTAACGATTACGAAAAACTAAACTATGCCTCTGTTGTACGAACTGTTGCTGCTCTTGCGGATGAAGCCAACCGCTACGTCGAACAGAGTCAACCCTGGGTAACCATCAAAACAGATGCCGAGACGACACGTACAACTATGACCGCTGTTATAAATTCATTTAAAATCTTAACAATATACTTAAAGCCGATCCTGCCTGCTTTTGCAGCAAAAGCCGAGCGGTTTTTGAACACTGGCGAGCTGGCTTTTGCTGATATTGAAAACGTTTTAGAAAACCATACGATAAATAAGTTCGAGAGACTGTTCGAACGAATTGAAAAAGATAAGGTCGATGCCATGATAGATGAAAGCAGAGAATCTCAGAGCACTACGCCAGAGCCAACAGAAGAATCCAAAGCTCCAGCTTGTGAGCCGATAGCTCCTGAAATAACGTTTGACGATTTCCTTAAAGTCGATCTTCGTATAGCGAAGGTTATAGAGGCTTCAGCTGTCGAAGGTGCGGATAAGCTTTTGGCATTGAAGCTCGATCTTGGTGATATTCAAAAGAACGTCTTTGCCGGCATTGCCAAAGCGTATGAGCCGGAACAACTTGTTGGTAAGATGGTCGTCTGTGTTGCCAATCTCAAGCCTCGAAAGATGAAGTTCGGCGTCTCCGAGGGTATGATCTTGGCAGCTGGGCCAGGCGGGCCAGAAATCTTTATGCTGACAGTTGACGAAGGGCCAAAGCCTGGCCAAAGAGTTAGTTAATTAGAAGCTGGTTCAATAAATACCTGGTCGCTGTTTTTGTACCTGCTGTAATTTTGTCAGGTCGCCAGTAATCTTTCCAGCAGCTCCATCGGCAGGCCCATAACATTTGTCAGGCTGCCGTCAATTTTCTCCACGAACTGATCGCCTGTTTCCTGGATAGCATAGGCGCCTGCTTTATCTTCCCACGTTCGGCCTTTTATATGCTCAGCGATCTGCTGCTCGCTCATCTTTCTCGGATAGACAATTGTCGTATCGGATTCGATAATTTCAGTATTATCATTTATACAGATAATAGCCAGGCCGGTGATTATCTTATGAGGTTTACTGAATAGCATTCTTGTTATTCGCTCAGCGTCGGCTTTATCTTTGGGTTTGCCGATAATTTTTCCATCGAAATCGGCTATGGTATCGGCGCCGATGATAATTGCATCAGGATTTTCTTGGGCGACGTCTTTTGCTTTTTCAAAAGCGAGCATCTTCGCGTATTCGACAGAAGAAATTCCGTCAATAGGGAACTTCGATTCATCGACGCCGGAGATAATGATATCGAATTCGTAGCCAGCCTTTTGCATGAGATCTTTTCTGCGGGGCGAAGCTGAGGCAAGTATTATTTTTTTGGACGAACTCATAGCTGTAGTTATTATTCACCTTTCAGACGCAGATGGTAAACAAGTTTTTTACAAAAGAGGATGTATTCTTTTTCGATCTCGGTAAAATCTTCGCCTATGTAATATTCAAAAAGTTTTGTGCCGACTAACCAGTTATACTTAGCGGTAAGTCGAATGTTTCTGTCTGTAGCAATCTTTTTAACTTCATCGCTAAGCGGCCAGGTTCCTTCCATCGCACCGTTTAGCATCTGATAGTATTTGGCTAAGCGTTTTCCGTAGTCATCTTCTTTCAGGAATCTGACTAGGGCATAAGACTGACTGTAAAAGGCCTGGACACTGTCGTCGTCTTTTATAACAAGGCCCGGATTCAGGCCTATGATCTGTTTTACAGGGATCATTTTATCTTTTAGAAGCGTAGCTCTTAGGCTGGCTAATCTTCCCATATTTTTGCTGGGATCGAATGTGAAAAGGCCATTTTTATAAATGCTGGCCTCGTAACTCATCGCAATGCCTTCATCGAGCCAGCTTGGCAGGCGGTATTTGAAATATCTCTGGTTGAACTGATGCCAGCCTTCGTGGGCAAGAACAGATAACATTCTATTGGTATCGAAATGATAAGTTACACATTTATCATTCAAACAATATGCGCCTGCTTTGATCTTGAGATAGACAGGGGCTTGCTTGCCGGTAATTAATTTAGTGAACTGTTCCCATTGCTTGCGGGTGCCGAAGATATAGACAGGCATTTTATTTTTGCCTTTGACCGGATCGGTGAGCTGTTTCTGGTAGCTGTTATAAGCCGATTCCATAAAGCCGGGAATCCGTGAAAGCACAAGCGGATCGAGCAGGGTTGTATAAACTGTGTAGTGTTTAGTAGTTATTTTCAGGCCCGGGCCGTATTTGTTTTGCCAGGGCTCTACTTTTTCAAGAGCGGGCAGCTTTCGCATCTTGAGATAGCGGATCATGCCCTCGACGCCAGCTAACGAGTTGTTTACTTTTTTCTTATCCTTCTTGGCCAAGGCCAAGCTGGGGAAAATGCAAACAGCCGCTATGGTAATGATAAGGATCGAAATTGTCAGAGTTTTGAATTTCATAGAGTTCATTGTTTTATAATAGCCACAAAAGGTACAAAAAACACAAAAATTTTGACAGAATAACAGGATTTACAGGATAAGTCCCAGCCCACGGGTGGCTGGGCTAAACACCCCTCAGTTAACAGTATTTCGCATATAAGCACTTCGCTCGCAATGACATTTATATGTCTTTTAAAGGTGAGTTGAATATTTCGGCGGTGAAGAGGTAAACTTCGGTGTCGGGGTCTTTCCAGGCGTCAGGTGGCAGGCCTGCTTTGTGGCTGCAGCAGTAAGACAGGAATTCCTCTTCTGTCCAGCCGGTCTCGGTTGCTACCTGTGGCAGGAAGCAACCAGAGGCAGTTGCCTTTTTGATATAAATTCCATCGATACCTAATCGCAAACTAAGAGGATCGTCGGTTTGTTTTAATGGAGACAGTACCGATATCTCGATGTCAAGCTCGGGCAGTTCTTCGGCTGTTATGGGATTGTCGAAGAATCGCATATCGGAAGTCGATGAGGCTTTAGCCATTTCGCTTACTAATTCTATTAACGGGCCGTGCGCGATAAACTGGCCGATGCAGCCGCGAAGCTGGCCTGCGTTTTTCAATGTAACAAAACAGCCGCACATTTCGTTGAGCTGTTCGTCATCCGATTCAACGGCAGGGAGCCGGCCGTTAGTTATTACCGCCTCAACGGTATCGCGGGCGACTTTCAGTAGAATATTCTTTTGCTGTTCGTTCATTTTCAGCTGGTGAACATGTGACTAATAGTTTTTATCGCAAAAATGACCAGTGCTAATAATATGATAACAACAACTGTCGCGATGTTGAAATATTTTTCTATAAGGCGTCTCGCACGTTCGCCAAGGCAATAGAACAACAGGCCCTCGGAACCGAATCGCATCGTTCTGAAAATTATGCTTATAGCTACAAACTTTAACACTGAGACATTCGCCATAGCTCCACCGATCCAACTGAAGATCATATAAGGTACTGGAGTTAATGCAGAAATAGCAATTGCCCATGCGTTATGTTTTCGGTAGAGTTCTATGGCTTTTCCTACCTTGTCTCCTAAATCAATATGGCCAAAACTTAACCATTCAAGGAAATTAGCAATAATACCCAAAAATTGTTCTAATCTTTCAGGCCCAATTAAAAGACCTAAAGAGAATGCTATAGTTCCGCCGAGTACCGAAAAGGCTGCGCAGGTCAGGCCGTATTTGAGGCCTTTTTTAGGTTTGCCGAGGCTCATGCCGACTACCATAACGTCAGCTGGGATGGGTACGCATATTGGTTCGGTCAGGGCGAGTAAGATGAGCACCAGCATGCCATATTTAGTTTCTGCCCAGTGGACTACCCAGTTATACATTCTGCGGTGTAAATGCCACCATTTTTCGTGACTCGTGACTCGTGTCTCGTCGCTCGTCGCTCGTTTTTCGTTCGGCATATACCCTCGTACAATAAAGCTGAATAAGTTTTGGGTACTCAGGATACGATGCGTTTGCTATACTGTCAATGAACAATTTAGAGATAAAACTATGCCTAATCAAATAACTAAAACGTCGAAGGGATTAAAAGTACTGGCGCCGGCTAAGCTTAATCTCTCACTGCTGGTTGCAGGTAAAAGGCCGGATGGTTTCCATGAGCTTGAAACCATTATGGCGAAGATAGATCTTTTTGATGAACTGACTATTGAGCCGGGCTTAAAAGACGGTATTGAAGTTATTTGTCAGGGCAGGCAATGGGCACCGCAGGGCAGGGACAATCTCGTTTATAAAGCCGTTGAAAGACTGCTTGAAATTTCAGGCAGGGCTGAGAGTATTAAAATTACATTAGATAAAAATATACCGGCTGGCGGGGGGCTGGGCTCGGCAAGTACGGATGCGGCGGCGGCCTTGATCGGCGTTAATGAATTGTTGGGATTAGGCGTAAATAGCGGCGAGCTTAAAGAATTGGCGGTTGAGCTGGGTAGCGATGTCGCGTTCTTTTTAGGAAAGCCTTTGTCAATTTGTAGGGGAAGAGGTGAAAAAATCGAGAAAATTGAGCAAAATTTTGATTTTTCAGCTATTTTGATACTGCCGAACGTAAATTCATCTACGGTAGAGGTTTATAAGAATTATTGCCATGATGAGGGACAATATAAAGCTTTAAAATCGAAAATTGATGAGCATATAAACAAAAACAGGATTGATTTAGTCGTCCAAATGTGCGCAAATATGTTACAGAACAGTTGTTTTGAATTATACGAAGAGCTTACAAAGATCAAGGCTCAGGTTGAATCTATGGGAATTAAACCTTTGTGTCTGAGCGGTAGTGGATCAACAATGTATTATGTTCTAAAAACAAACCGGGGGGCAGCGGAGTCGGATTATCCAGAGCGAATCAGGAATATAACAGAGTGTGATACTGCAATTATATCTAACATTCGATGGTGAACTTTTAATTCAGGGGAAAGAGTATGGATATCACTGAGGTAAGAGTCAAACTGGTGAGCAACAAAGATGACAGGCTCAAGGCATTCTGTTCGCTGACGCTGGACAATGAATTCGTAGTGCGGGACATAAAAATTATCGAAGGTACCAACGGTTTATTTGTGGCGATGCCTTCGCGAAAGATGTCGGATCATTGCGACAAATGCGGCAGTAAAAATCATTTGAGGGCCAAGTTCTGCAATAATTGCGGTACGAAACTGCCTGAGAACCGTATGAGGAAAGATGTCAAAGGCAGGCTGAAACTGCATGCTGACATCGCACATCCTATCAATGCCGGCTGCAGAAAGAAGATCCAAGAAAATGTTTCCAAGGCATTCGGGGAAGAAGTTGAGAAATCCAAACAGCCCGGCTACAAACCTGTAGAACTGGATGAGCCCGAAGAAGACGAAGAAATCCCTGAGATCATTTAAAATAATGATATTTGGAATCTTAGTTGCACTGAGAGAGCCTGTACTATCTCCGTATTCAGGTTAAAGTGGGGGTGTAACTATCTCGCAATGGAAATTAAATTTATTACGCCATTAGTTCTTCAAGAACTTTATCGAGGGCGCAATCCAGCCTGTCGTTAAGATCATAAGAATTAGTAGAAAGACGCTCACGTACATCAAGTACTTTCTTTTGTCTTACTTCAGGCAGAAGAGCGATCTTTTTAACAACCTTGCCTATAGGTGTACTGTTTAGGTTATCAAGTATCTGCTCCATCAACAGATCCTGATCCATACTGAAATTGTCGGCGGTTGTTTCAGCATTTAGCTGATGATTCTCAGAAGAATGTTTCTCAAATCTCGACATAATTTTAACCTTTATTGATTTTGCCTTCTGCGAAGCAATCCTTTTTTCACTTTTTGGTCTTATAAACACTATATCTTGTATGGCCTTAAATTCCATTTTTGGGCCTGATCTTCGTTTCCAGTGTTGTTATCGACATCCGGCCTTGCAAAACTTTAAAAAACTTTTATAAAAGACTAAGTGTATAATAGGTAACGGGTTATGCTTATTTTCCAAGTAAAATTCTTTATGTTGGCTATTTGCTTAAAATTAAATAATCCGGTTTTCAATGCTGTGAGCAGAGATTCTATTAGGTACAGATAATATTAAGCACTATACAATATATAGTACTATTTATGGGGGAATGGAAAAGATAGGCTGAATTAGTAAGTATTGAAAGTGGGTAGTCCAATAAAAACCAGCTTTGCTAATTAAAAGAAGTATTTAAAAGTAATATCAGCATTCCAGGAATCAGGCGAGCCATCTTTTTTTGTTAGAGTAATTTTCTCAATTTGGAGATTTGCCCAGGTAACCTGAAGATTGGAAATAAACTTGGCGAAAGTGACAATTTTAACGTTTTCTATGCCAACCGGACATTCCTGGGTTCTGCCCCCTTCGGGTTTTTGAACCTTCTTTGTTCTTATATCAAGCTGTTCCGGGCGAATATCTAATTTGCTTGCCGCAGTATTTAGAGCATTTGTGTAATCGAACTTTGCAGCCGGATTTTTTCCTTTTATCTTAAGGCGTTCGGGATCAAGAGTAAGGATATCATTCATTTTTCCTCTGGCTTTATTATAAATCTCGACCTCTTTTTCCCATGCCGAATCGACTCTTGGCAGGTAAAAGCCGTAAACAAGCAAAGGCCAGATCAATAAAACGACCGGTGCCGCGATATATATCATAATAGGTTGTCGCCAGATACCTTTCATACTCTGTTTAGCTTCCTAAGTCTTTTGTGTCAATCGTAATAATAAACGTATCCCGCCCTTCTTTGTTAGTGCCTTGAATAACTTGCGGATTAGAGATACTTAGAGTCTTTTTTATTTCATCAATAAATTTTACCGAATTGGTCCTTCTTGAAGTGTTACCCTCCAGGCGAATGTTCTTCGATGTGAGAGATATCTTCTCAACTTTCAAATTAGTCGAAGCTGTCGTTTTATTAAAAGCAGATATCAGATCAGTCAGTAGCCCGACAATACTCTTTTTACCTTGGGTGCCAGAGAAGCCTTTTTTGACTCGCTGTATTCTTCTGAGCTCAGTGCCGAGTTTATTTAACGCACTCTTTGGTTTTCCTTCCCACTTTTTTCCCGGCATTACAGTTGTGTAATCTTCGGCAAATTTACTACGAAGTCCTTTGAAGGGTTTGTATTCCTTAATCAACTTAAATTGCAGGTTGGCTCCAAGGGCTATAAACATAATACATAATGAAACGCATACTATCTTGATCGTTTTTTCGAGACGTCGTCTTTTGCCTAAATATGGCATGTGATCGTTACGAAAGTTGATTGAATGTTCTTTTTCTATGTGTGAAAGAGCAGCTCCACAAGCAGCCGTAAAAGCCACTGGATCATCACAATCAGAAGGTGAGTTTATTTCGGTGGTCTCAACAGGTAAAGACAGCTGTTCTGATATATTGTCATTGCTAACAGTATTTCCCGGATCGAGCAACAAAAGTTTTTTAGTCTGCATTAGGTTTTCAACCTGGGCAAATGTAAGCTTTATCTGTTGCGCTAATAAAGCGGTATTATCCTTTGAACCACCAGTAAGAAAAGTTCTTTGGGTTGAGACATTATCATTATTTTTTTCAAAAGGCCCAAATATATAACCGTTATCTTTTGAAATTGCGGTTACCATGCTGTTTTCTTCTACGCCTTTATTTGTGAAGAATCTTGTCATGCAAATTATATCCGGCTCTACAGTAACCGGGTCCAGACCGTTGGATGCCAAGGTGTTAATAATCCCGGTGAGGATTTCTTTTTGAGCAGTAAAGACTCTTAGCTTTGATCCATTATCATTGGTAGATGCTATTCTGTATGCGATTGCCACATCGCTGACGTCGGTCGCAAGTGCTTCTTCTGTATCGAACCTTGCAGTCGAAGCGATCTGTTTAGCATCGGTAAAACTGCTGTGCACACGATGCTGCATATACTGAGAGGATTCGATGGCGATACCGATATGAGAGAATACAAGATTTTTCTGTGTGCAGTTCTGTGCAATCTGGTTCACAAGCTCTGTCAGGCCGGCACCAGCTTCGAGTTGCCCAGGATCAAGCGAGATCTCAAAACAAACTTCAACCGCATCAACAGCAGCCGATTTAAGGCAAACTGCTGTGGCCTTTTTACTGCTCAAATATATTCCTAAGTAAGATTCCTGCGGCACAAGAAACTCCAATTCAAATTCAAAATATTATCCGCTTAGCGTTGCTATCTTGGTCAGTTTGCCGGCTTCTTTTTTGACGGCAACGATCACCGACCGTTTTGCGTAGCCTTTCGTGGCTGTTATACGGATAGTGTAAAAGTTGCTCTTAGTTACTATATATTGTCGGCACTTATCGAGCGAGTCTGAAAAACCATAAAGCTTTTCTCGCAATACATTTAAATCTTTAAAAGGCTTGATTTTTCTCTGTTCTATTACCGTCATAGCCATATTTTTAGCATTCGAGATACCGGCAAACGCAAATGCCGCTTCCAAAACGTGCCTGGGAGCACTGTTGACGTTGATTTTATTGGCACCAAACAGGCTTATATATTTAATTGCCGACTCCGTACGGTTTTCTGTTTCGATTATAGGTCTTGCCAGCAATTCTGTATCAACAAGAGAACTATGATAAAGTTTTGAGAGATCGGTAAGGTGTCTTGTTCCGGGTATTTTAACTATGACTGTTCTGGTACGTACATTAGAAGTTGTTCTGCGAACTCTGCTGGTAGGTCTCCTTCTTGTTGGCGTCGGAAGCGGCTGCTTTTCAGGCACTTTTATATCTTTGTATTCTAATTTATATGGTTTTATCGCAGCTAATTCCTGAACATCATCTTTGATATTTTTAATAACTAAGTTATTAACGTCCATCCATGCGCACATAATATCAAAGCCGTTTGATATTTGCTGTTTTACAGCTTTGTCATTTAGCATTAACCATCCCATAGGGTATTTGGCATTTTCGTCATGAATCTCGATATTGACTAAAACATCACCAATATTAAAAGACACCGCTTCTCTAATAAGGGGCCATTTAGGCCCGTATGGCCCGGGGACTTGCAGAAGATTTGCGTCGTTATAATCAAGGCTCTGAGAGATATTGGCAAAAATATCGAGTTCATTAATATCGTTGATGTCATTGGTGTCGTTAATGTCAGTCGTGCCCCTGCCGTAATCTTTGCCTACTTTTGCGTATTGCAGCTTTTGCTCTTCGGTTATCTCATCCGCCCAATCCTGGAGCAGTTGTTTGTACTCTTTTTCGCTATATGTGAACAACTCGGAAAAATCAGGTACTTTTTCGCGGATCACAAAGTTGGGGTCTTTGGTTTCCTGCAATAATGAGATCGAGTATTTAATTGCCGACTCACAAGCGTATATAGAGGCCTGGTAGTCGAGCATATATTGGTTTCTGCTATGGTGAGTTCTAACCTTGGTAGTCAGTGTCAAAGCAAGAGCCGAGAGAACGACAAGTAAAATAAGCACAAACATCAAGGCGACGCCCCTGCTTTTACTTGCCCGATATTTTAAATTCTCTTGCTTCATATTAATACTTAGAGTCTCTAACTTAATGAATAAAAAGAACTTTTTTAATAGTCAAAATGCTTTGTAGAAAAGAAGATTAAAGTCATTGCGAAGGAGCGATAGCGACTGCGGCAATCTTGATTTTTGAACGTTTAAGATTGCTTCGCTGCGCT
>JANQHJ010000040.1 GCA_028282745.1 Sedimentisphaerales bacterium
ATGAGGATGTCAACGACAGAAGATTTCACGCCCAGCCGGTCGCCTGTCCGAAATGTGGCCCAAAAATCTGGCTATGTGACGGCAAAGGTCAAATCATAGAAAAAGACAGCGACAAGGCTATCGCTCTTACCGCTCAATATTTAAAGGATGGAAAAATCGCTGCTATAAAAGGTGTGGGTGGATTTCATCTGGCGGTTAATGCTTTGGATGACAAAGCTGTAGCAAGGCTTCGAAAAAAAAAGCATAGAGAGCACAAGCCTTTTGCGATGATGGCAAATTCGATAGAGCAGATAAATAAATATGCGGTAGTCGATGAGGCTGTCGAGAAGTTACTTAAGAGCCCGCAGAGTCCGATCGTTCTACTACCCAAAAAAGAAAACGATCATATTGGCCCTGCTGTAGCCAGTGGTGTCAGCAGTTATGGTTTTATGCTCTGCTACGCTCCGCTGCATTGGCTGTTGTTTGATGAAGGCTTGGAAACACTGGTTATGACCAGCGGCAATATCTCTGATGAGCCTTTGATATGTAAGAATGACATCGCCCTTAAAAGGCTGGGTGGTATTGCTGATATTTTCTTAATGCACGATAGGGAGATATTCCGCCAGGTTGATGATTCTATAGTTCACTTCATCGATGATACACCTGTATTGCTTCGGCGTGCTCGTGGCTATGTCCCAGCACCGGTAGCTATCGAGAAAGTTTGCGATAAGGATATCTTTGCTACAGGGCCGGATTTGAAAAATACCTTCTGCTTTGTCAAAGCGAACCAATTGATAGTTAGTGAGCATATCGGTGATATGGAAGACGCCAGCGTTTATCGCCATTATATTGAGTCGGTAAAACATTTAGCTAAATTGTTCGAGGTCGAGCCGAAAGTAATAGCCTGTGATTTACATCCCGGATATTTTTCCAGCCGGTACGCAAAAGATATGAAGGGTGTTGAAATCATAGAGGTCCAACATCATTGGGCTCATATTGCCTCGGTCTTAGCCGAGCACGGGCTCGATGAAAAAGTCGTTGGCTTGTCATGTGACGGCACCGGCTATGGAACAGACGGTGCGATATGGGGCTGTGAATGTATGGTTGCTGACTTCAAAAACTTCGAGCGAGTAGGGCATCTGAAGTATTATCCATTGGCTGGCGGCGATTTAGCCTCTAAAGAAGCGATCAGACCGTTAATAGGTTTGCTTATGATTGCTTATGGCGATGAATTTGAGTTGGAAAAATTCAGCTGGATGCTGGGTAAGATAGATGCCGATAAACAAAAGCAAAATTTGATATATGAGCAAATACTCAAAAGCCTCAATGTGACAAATACCTCCAGCTTAGGACGGGTATTTGATGCTGTCGCTGCAATGGCTGGAATAGGTAATTATAATAATTTCGAGGCCGAGCTACCCATCGCCTTGGAAGCTCTGGCAAACACCTCCATTGAACAGGCCTATGAGATTGAATTAGCTGATAGTGAACCGATGCTGCTTAATATCGGTAAACTTATTAGGGCTGTCGTTGGTGATGTTAAAAACGGCCTTGGAGCTGATGTGATATCCGCGAAATTCCATAACGCCTTGGCAAGTGGGTTGTGTCAGATGGCTCTGGAAGTGCGGGATATAACGAATATACAGAAAGTCGCCCTTAGCGGCGGTGTATTTTGTAATCGATATTTAACGAATCGGCTCATAAAGTTATTGAAGCAGGCTGAATTTACCGTATTATTTAACTCTTTGGTGCCGAACAACGATGGCGGCATCTCGTTAGGGCAAGCGATAATCGCTGCCAATAGATCTTAGGTTAGATGCAGATGAGGTTTTAAAATGTGTTTAGCTGTACCTGCAAGGATAGTTGAATTAGAAGACGACAGGGCGGTAGTTGACGCGATGGGCAATAAGTTCAACGCCAAGACTACTTTATTGCCTGAAGTGAAACTCGGCGACCTTGTATTAGTACACGCCGGCTTTGCAATTTCACTAGTTGATGAAGAAGAAGCTAAAAAAACATGGCAGTTAATCTCGGAAATTAACGAATATATGGATACCGACAATAAGGTTTCCGGTTAGATAAAGGCAATAAATGTTATGCTCGATAGAGTAGTAAAAGCTCAGCAGGTAATGGACGCGGCGTGTAAGAAGCTTGGCAGAACTGTAAACGTTATGGAGGTTTGCGGCACTCATACCGTTTCGATTTTTAGACATGGTATAAGATCATCACTTCCAGGTGGATTAAAACTAATAAGCGGTCCCGGCTGCCCTGTCTGTGTTACCGACCAGAGCTATATTGACATAGCTTTGGAATTAGCACACCGCGAAGATTGTCTTATCGCTACTTACGGAGATATGATCCGTGTCCCGGGTCGAGGCAGCTCACTTGAGATGACCCAGCCCGGTGACAATATCAAGGTAATGATGAGCGCCGAGGACGGTTTACAGTTAGCGAAAGAAAATCCTGATAAAACAGTTATTTTGATTGCTGTTGGTTTTGAGACAACCGCACCAGCGACTGCGGTTGTTGTCAAGGAAGCGGCTCAGCAAAACATTGATAACTTCTGCATACTGTCCGGCCATAAGTTAGTGCTGCCGGCGATGCACGCTTTGCTTAGCTCAAAGAACGATAAAATCGATGCCTTTTTATGCCCCGGCCATGTTAGTGTAATAATCGGCTGGGGAGCGTTTAGAGAAATAGTTGAAACTTATAATAAGCCTTGCGTTGTAGCCGGCTTTGAACCGATGCAGATTATCGACGGCTTAGCTGATATATGTACTCAGCTGCAAACTGACCAATGCGTCGCGAAGTCTATTTATCCTGCTGTTGTAAAAGAAAAAGGTAATGAAGTGGCGCTTGGATTACTCGACGAAGTATTCGAGCCGATAGATGGGTATTGGCGCGGCCTTGGAATGATTCCTGAAAGCACACTTGGCCTGCGTGACGAATTCAGCAAGTTCGACGCCCTGAAAAGATTCGGCCTGGAAGAAAGACCATACGACGATAAGACTGGCTGTCGTTGCGGCGAGGTTTTGTGTGGATTGATCGAACCACCGCAATGTGGCCTGTTCGAGAAAAAGTGTACTCCCGACAGCCCCATCGGTCCCTGCATGGTCAGCAGCGAAGGCACATGCGCCGCATGGTACAAATACGGAAGAAGGAGTAATTAATGCAGGAGCAGGAAGAAAGAATATTATTGGCTCACGGAGGAGGTGGGCGGTTAATGGAAAAGCTTATCCGTGAAACGATCCAGCCGAAATTCTCAAACGGATTAACAGAGCTAAATGACTCAGCTAAGCTTGATCTTGAATCAAATAAAATTTGTTTTACTACTGACAGCTATGTTGTAAAGCCGTTATTTTTTAATGGTGGTGATATAGGAAAGCTTGCGGTTTGCGGAACGGTTAATGACCTGGCTGTTTCAGGCGCCAAGCCTGTCGCGCTTACAATGTCTTTGATAATCGAAACGGGCTTTGAAATTGAGCAGCTGGAAAAAATTCTTGAAAGTGCAGCTAAAGCAGCTCAAGCCTGTGGAGTGAAGATTGTTACGGGTGATACCAAGACTGTAGAAGCCGGAGCCGCCGAGGGATTGTATATAAATACAGCAGGCGTTGGTGTCAGAACTTATAAGGCTGTGTTGGGCTTCGATAAAATAGCTGCCGGCGATGCAGTAATTATAAGCGGAACACTTGGCGATCATGGTATGACTATAATGTCGCAGCGGCAGGGCATCAAATTCGAGACGCCTTTAGCGAGTGATTGTGCGCCGCTTTCAGGGTTAACTGGTGAGATATTGAAAAGTTGTGACGGTGTAAAGTTTATGCGCGACCCAACTCGTGGCGGATTAGCTGCCGCTTTGAATGAGATTGCTCAATCCTGTAATGTCAGTGTTGAGATCAATGAGTCTGGTATCCCGATAAACCCGACCGTCCAGGCGGCTGCTGATATGCTGGGCTTTGATGTTCTCAATATCGCCAATGAAGGAAAAGTGGTTATTGTTGTCTCTCAGGAAGATGCCCAAAAGTGTCTCGATCTATGTCGGGCTAATGAATTTGGCAAAGACGCCAATATCATAGGCAGTATCTGTGAATCGGATGGGTATAACCTTGTTGAACTTGTAACTAAGATTGGCGGGCGCAGGATCGTGCAGATGCCCTATGGAAGAGAATTGCCGAGGATTTGCTGATGCACGAAACGATGGTCGCTGAAAGTCTTGTAAATTCTATTATTGCCGAAGCCGCTAAGAATGAAGGCAAGCCGATAAAAGCTAAAATGAGTTGCGGCTTACTGAACACTGTTAATGACGAAGTGCTGACCTTTGCCTTCGAGGCTATCTCAAAAGGGACTATTTGCGAAGGAATAACGCTTGAAATAGAACATAAAGCTATGAAAGGAAAATGCAAAGACTGCGGAAAAGAATTTGACTTTGAAATCGTCGAGCCCAGATGTTCACACTGCGGATGTGATAGCTTTGAGCTTTTGCCAGACCCGCCTTTGCTTTTAGAAGAGATAGAATTCCAAACGGAGTAATTTGATGACCAATAAAAGAGTCCAGCTTGGCAGGAAAATATTAAGCGCTAACGAAGAATACGCTCAGGAAAATCAAAACCTGCTGCGTGAAAAGGGCAAGTATTGTTTGAATATGATATCGTCACCGGGCTCTGGTAAAACTGCAATATTAGCCCGTACCATAAGTGATGTAAGAGATAGGGTAAAGATCGGGGTAGTTGAAGGCGATATCCAGACAGACATTGATGCCGAACGCATTCGCGCAACTAATGCTCCTGCTATACAGATCAACACTGACGGTGCCTGCCATCTTTCAGCCACACAGGTCAACGCTGCCTTACATCAGATTGGCCTCAATGAGCTTGATTTAGTAGTTATAGAAAATGTCGGCAACCTGGTATGCCCGACAGCCTTCGAGCTTGGCGAGGACGGCAAGGTTGTTGTGCTCTCCGTAGCCGAGGGAGATGATAAGCCTGCTAAATATCCAGCTATTTTTTCCAAAGCAAAAGTACTGCTGTTAAATAAGATCGACCTTGTAAATATGGGGGCGGTTGACTTCGATGTCGATAAGGCAATGGCAGATGCGAAAAGACTCAATAAGGATATCGAGATTTTCTGTATATCTGCTAAGACAGGTGAGGGGATGGCTGACTGGTATGACTGGCTTATTCGAAAGGCTGGTAAATAATTAGTGCTAAGCCATGTACAGGTTGTTCTTTTTAATATAATCTGCAACGTCTGAGTCAAGCATGTCTGAAACATCCATGCCTTGAGTAAGTCTTGCTCTTACTTCTGTGCTGCTTATATCTACAAGCGGCGTTTCGATAATATTACCCTGTAGTTTCTTTGTTCGCTCACTGCCCCAAAGCTCAGCAAATTTCGAAAAGTCCGGCTTATCAAAACCAGGCCGACACATAGTTGTTATGAAACATTCATCTATTAACGTTTCAATTTTATACCAAGCTGGCAGATCATTAATATTGTCGGCGCCGATCAACCAATAAAGTTGGGAGTCAGGGTATTTTTCTTGAAAGTGTTTTATAGTGTTAAGTGTATAACTTGGTGGTTCCTTTTTTAATTCGAAATCACTTACTTCAAAACCGCTAACATTACTTGTTGCGAGTTTTATCATATTGATACGATCGTCATCACCTGCGATGGGTGAGTCAACCTTTAACGGAGAACGTTTTGCGGGAATAATGATGATTAGTTCTGCGCCGAGTTTGTCTAAAGTAAAAGACGCAACCCTAATATGCCCTAAATGTATAGGGTCAAACGTACCGCCGAACAATGCTATTTTTCTCTTTGTCATATAAACCTAACAAGCATTCTGTAATAATTTTTCCAGGAAACAAGTAAAATTTTTAAAAATTTTTTTAGGCTTATTTTACACTATATCCTGCCTGATGTTCCAATAGCAATGATTGTTTAAGTTACTATTGCTTTTGTAAAAAATTCTTTTGTACTTAACTGTTGACAGTGAGTTTTGTATTAGAAGCGTGAAATGTAAAAACGCTTTATAGAGCTTATACTAAAGAATAATCGCACTTTTTAGTTAATAAATTAATGTTTGCGCTTCAAAATTTATAAACACACAATAATGGCTGTGTTGATGTTAACGGTTAAAAGTAAAACTGAAAGTTAATGACATATAAAGGAATGTTATCAATTTAACAACACTTTTAAAAGGTGTTTAAGGTGATGTCACTATAAGTTTTTATGAAGTATTTTTAGAATATTGGCCGATAAAATATAGCAATAGGAAGAATTGTCTTTAACAATTGAATAATGGTGTTATCATTCATAATATAATTAAGTTTAGTGTAAGTTAAAAAATTGAAAATGGATTATCAGTTTTGCTAAAGGAGAATGGTAATGGCAAAAAAGAAAAAAGCCAAAAAGAAAGTAGCAAGGAAGAAGACGGCCAAGAAGAAGGTCGCAAAGAAGAAGACAAAGAAGAAAGCTAAGAAGAAAACAGCAAAGAAAAAAGCAAAGAAAAAAACAAAAAAGAAAGCTAAAAAGAAAGCTAAGAAGAAAGCCAAGAAGAAAAAATAGCAACGGTTGATTTTAGCTAAAAGAGCATGGAAGGCTTTACTGATGTAAAGCCTTCCATTTTTATGCGCATTTCGAAGTGCATAAGGCGTTTTTGCCAGTCCTTGCAATTATCAGTAAATCGTGTAAACTAACCGACACTGTTATTTTAGATATATGATTATTGATAGGTTTGCATATGGATTATTTCAGTTACAAAGACGGCCAACTATGGGCCGAAAATGTACCTGTCCGGCAGATCGCTGAACAGGTCGGAACACCGGTTTATATCTACAGCAGGGCAACTTTTCTGGATCATTTACAGAAGGTTCAGAATGCTTACAGCGACATTGATACAACGATATGCTATTCTATTAAAGCCTGTGGTAATATCAATATACTGAAATTCATGGCCCAGGCCGGAAGCGGTTTTGATATTGTCAGCGGCGGAGAGCTTTTCCGTGCCATGCAATCTGGTGCCGATCCTTCGAAGATCGTCTATGCCGGTGTCGGCAAAACCGATGGAGAAATAACGGATGCCCTCAAAGCCGGCATCGCCTATTTTAATATTGAATCTGAAAACGAACTCGAGAACCTTATCTGCCTGGCCCAGCAGCAGGGTGTCAAAGCCAAAGCTGCCTTACGTGTTAATCCTGACATTGATTATAAAACTCATAAATATACTGCGACCGGACAAAAGGAAACCAAGTTCGGCGTTGATATCGAAAGGGCAAAACAGGTCTTTGTTAAGTATGGTAAAAACAAATGGGTAAAGCTCTGCGCTATACATGTCCATTTAGGAAGCGGCGGCAAAACTATTGATCCATATGTTACTGCTGTTGAAACCATACTGCCTTTAATAGAGGATCTTCGTACCAGTGGTTATGATATTGAGATGCTGGACTTAGGCGGTGGTTACGGTGCGGATTACGAATCTAATTCCGTCCCGTCAGCCGCGGACTATGCGAGTGGGCTGGTTCCGCTTTTAAAAGGTAAGAATTTGGAACTTATACTCGAGCCTGGCAAAAGCATTTGCGCTAACGCTGGCATTATGGTATCGCGCGTTTTATATACCAAGCAGAGCGGAGCGAAAAAATTCGTTATCGTTGATGCCGGCATGAACGATCTAATGAGGCCATGTTTGTATCAGGCATTTCATTTCATCTGGCCGACAAATGTAAGCGGAAATCTTGTCCCAACCAAAAGAGCAAAAGACATTGAACTTTTGGGTACCGAAGTAGTCGATATAGTGGGGCCTATCTGTGAGCCTGCGGACTTCCTGGCCAAAGACAGGGCTATGGCGCCAGTCCGAAGAGGCGATCTTATAGCAGCTTTCACGGCTGGGGCTTACGGCTTTACAATGAGTAGCAATTATAATGCTCGCGGCAGAGCCGCCGAAGTGCTGGTTGATGGCGATACATTCACAGTTATAAGAAAACGCGAAACATACGAAGATCAGATTGCTTTGGAGAAATAGAGACTGATCGCTCGAAGGATTGAAATAAAACATGGTTAATCCAAATGAAGCAAGTAAAGACTTGCGTAAAATACTCGACGAACAAGTTGTGCTCGGCGACGGGGCCATGGGTACGCTTCTCTATGAGCAGGGCGTTTTCGTTAATCGCTGTTTCGAAGAAATAAATATTACCGAGCCCGACAAAATACTTAAAATTCACCAGGCCTATGTAGAAGTCGGTGTTGACTTCATAGAGACTAATACATTCGGCGCAAATAAATTTAAGCTCGGCCGCTTTTCAATGGCCGAAAAGACAGAGCAGATCAACACCGCTGCCGTTGAGATTGCTAAAAAAGCTGCTTTTGAAAATGTCTTGATAGCCGGCTCAATGGGGCCGAGCGGCACTGAGATCGAGCCTTACGGCCCGACGGCTAAAGATGAAGTCGCAGCTGCCTTTAAAAATCAGGCACAATATCTGCTCAAAGCCGGTGTCGATTTCATTCTGCTTGAGACTTTTGCTAATTCCGAGGAACTAATTATCGCTCTTCGTGCATTAGCAGAAATTACCGATAAACCAATAGTTGCCCAGATGACCTTTGATGAAAATAACAAGAGCTTTTACGGCAAAAGCATCGAAGAAGTCATTTCTGTTATTTCTGCCGAACCTAATGTAACAGCTGTTGGTATGAATTGTTCAGTCGGCCCGTCTGCGATGCTCAATACTCTTGATATTGTTCGCAATGCCACCGACAAGCCGATATCTGTTCAGCCTAACGCTGGGCTGCCCAAAAGAGTGGACAACAGAACACTCTATATGTGCACGCCGGAATACATGGCTGAATTTGCCAAGCGTTTTATGGAAAAAGGCGCACGCATAATCGGCGGCTGTTGTGGTACAACGCCCAGCCACGTCAGGGAGATTGTCCGGGCAATCCGAACTCTCGACAGGGCGACCCGGTCACATAAACCTGTTGCGATACCAGTTGTGGTTAAAGACAGCAAAAAAGCTCAGCCTCGGCCGGTAATACCGCTAAATGAAAAATCACAACTTGGCAGAAAGATAGCACAAGGCAAAAAAGTAATAAGTATCGAAATTACTCCGCCGCGTGGCTACGATTTGAATAAAACTATCGAAAAGGCCAGACTATGTGCCGAGCTTGGAGCCGATGTCATAAATATCCCGGACGGCCCGCGCGCCAGTTGCCGTATGTCACCAATTGCTACAGGTATCAAGATAGAACAAACAGCAGGCATTGAAACTATCGTGCATTTCTGCTGCCGTGATAAAAATCTTATCGGCATGCAGGCCGACATCCTCGGTGCCCAGGCCCTTGGACTCCGCAATCTATTAATAATCACAGGCGATCCGCCAAAACTCGGCGAATATCCTAACGCTACCGGCGTTTTTGATATAGACTCGGTTGCACTATGCTCTGTGGTAAGAAATCTAAATCAAGGCTTCGATATTGGCGGCAGCACTATCTCACCAGCCCTTAGCATGACAATAGGCGTTGGTGCTAATCCTGTTGCAGTTGACCTTGAAAGAGAAATAGATAAATTTGAACAAAAGGTAATGGCTGGCGCCGAGTATGCGATAACTCAGCCGGTCTTCGATCCCGAAATGCTGCTTAGCTTTATCAAAGCTGTCAAAAAATTCAGAATACCTATCATTGCTGGCATTTGGCCTTTCACGAGTTACAAAAATGCAGAGTTCATGGCCAACGAAGTACCCGGTGTAGTCGTACCTGACGAACTGCTGAAAAGAATGAGCAAAACTACAACTCGCCAACAGGGCAGAACTGCTGGTATTGAGATCGCTCGCGAGATTGTCGAGCAGATAGAAGATCATGTTGACGGCTTCGCCATCAGTGCACCATTTGGAAATGTTAAACTTGCTCTCGCTGTGCTCGATAAGATCGATATCACAGAAGCCGTTGCTTGACAAAAATAATATTACAGCAATTCCTTGATTATCTTTTTAGCTTCAGCTAATGCTTCATTGATCTT
>JANQHJ010000079.1 GCA_028282745.1 Sedimentisphaerales bacterium
GGGTATTTTTACTGAAAAGGCCTGAAGCTTTTGGGAGGATTGTACGGCCACTTTTTTTGTCTATAAGTTTTATTTCAACTGTCGGGGCAGGGACGCTCCAGTCTTTGTAGTTTTTGACCTTGGCGGTGAGGTTCAGGGTAGCGTTGCCATAGTAGCGGTCGAAATCTGTATTATAGCTTACGTCCTCTATGTGGAGCATTGGTGTGGAATATAAATATACATCACGAAAGATGCCGCTAAATCGCCAGCCGTCCTGGCCCTCGAGGTAACTGCCGTCCGACCATCTGAAGACCTGCACGGCTAAGATATTTTCAGTTTCTTTTAAATAGGGAGTGATGTCAAATTCGGCGGCGGTGTAACTATCCTGGCTGTAGCCAACGCGTTGGCCGTTTACCCAGATGTAAAATGCGCTCAAGACGCCATCGAAATGGATGAAGATTTTGCGGTTCTGCCAGTTCTCAGGGATCGTGAAAGCCCTCCTGTATGAGCCGACGGGGTTGCCGTTTCGTCCTGATATATTCGGTGGGTCGTTCTTGAAAGGATAAGTAATGTTCGTGTATATTGGTATGCCGTATCCTTTTAATTCCCAGCAGGACGGGACGTAGATGTTGTCCCAATCAGCAACATTAACATCAGGCTTATAGAAGTCCATAGGTCTTTCGTTGGGGTCAGGGGCATAGTTGAACTTCCATGTGCCGTTCAGGTCGAGTTTGTATGGTGAGGCCTTTTGCTTTACGGCTTGGTCGGGGTTGGGGTATGGGATAAGTACCGGGCGTGGGTATTCTTTGTTAATGCCGATGACCTGTTCATTTTCCCAGTCGTTTTTGAGTTGCGTGTCTGTGGTTTGTGCGAAGCATATTGTCAGAAGCAAAAGAGAGATGAATACGGCCTGGGTCTTCATAGTATATTTCCGCATAAAAAAGCAAATATCAAAAATCATAGCTATATCTAAAAACATTATTGCAAAAAACGTAGTAATGCGCCAACCTTAAAAAGTAAGATTGCTTCGCTCCACTCGCAATGACAGACTATAAGCTTATTGAATTATCTTCAAGATCAAGTTGACTCATTGAATCCGGCTCATGATGTCATCCGGGATATCGAAGTTGGAATAAACGTTCTGTACATCGTCGTGGTCTTCGATATCCTCCATGAGGCCAATGATCTTTTTTGCAGTGTCAACATCTCCGACGGCGACATTGTTCTGTGGAACCATCGAAATTTCCGCTACCTGAAGCGGAATCTCCTTTTCATCGAGAGCGTTCTTGAGTCCTTCGTAGGCAGAAGGGTCACAGGTTATCTCGAACATGCCAGCATTCGATGTCATGTCGTCAGCGCCGGCTGAAAGGACGATGTCCATTAGCTCTTCTTCGTCTGCGTCTTTCTGGTCTATAGTTATAAGGCCCTTTTTGTTGAACATCCAGTTTACACATCCGCTTGTACCCATAGAGCCGCCACGTTTTTCGAATATCTTTTTGATCTCGGGAGCGGTACGGTTCCTATTGTCGGTCAGGGCTTCGATCATAACAGCAACGCCGCCTGATCCGTAGCCTTCGTACAGTACTTCTTCGAAGTTCTGGCCGCCGAGTTCGCCGGTACCCTTTTTGATAGCTTTTTCGATAGTATCCTTGGGCATGTTGGCAGCTTTTGCTTTGTCGATAGCGTATCTGAGAGGGAGATTCTGCGAAGGGTCTCCGCCGCCACTTTTGGCTGCTACGATGATGAGCCTTGCCAGTTTGCTCCAGACTTTACCTCTTTTGGCGTCGTTCGCCGCTTTTTTGTGCTTTATTCCTGCCCAATGAGAATGACCTGCCACGGAACTACTCCTAAAATTCTAAAAAATTAATAAAGTTCAACAGGCAGATCATTATACAGATTTTTGCTTCGCAGGTAAGTATTTTTTTAACAGGTATATGATCATCAATCAATACGACTGATAGAACAGGCACGAGCAGGCAAGCAGGCACACGGAAGTTAGCAGCATTCCAACGGCCAGTACCGGATTTATGTTGTTGAGACGCTGCCTGAATGTTAGCGGTGCGGCTTTATCGAAAGAAAGTTTACGCAGTGACTCAACTGAAAAAACATTTGTATCTACATAGTCAACCTGGAAATCATTTTCAGTTTGATCTTCGATCTTCTGACTTTCTTCGAGTATATTTTCAATTGTCTCGGCTAACATTCTGCTATCCTTTCAATTTCTTTTTTTCTGTCTTCACCCATATAGACGCCATTTATTGCGAAATGTTGCAGTAAAAAATAAAAAAAAATATTGAGGGGCATTACCAGTATTATGAGGGGGGATCCAGGTTAAAAAATCTTCGAATCGTAATGAAATCGTAACAAAAGAATAAGACAGAATACAGGAGACAAGATGAATGCTGGATTTACCTAAGGCACAGAGAGGCTAAAGAATACAGGGATATCAGGTTATCAGGGGAACAGTGCAGCAGGGTTTATGTAAGTCCTAAATTCGAAGCTCTAAGTCCCAAACAAATTCAAAATACTAAAATTCAAATACACAAAATATTGCTTTCCAAAAGATTGTGATGTGTTAATATGTTAGCTGGATTTTTTAGCATCTATTAAGTCTTTAGAATTTCCGTGAAAGAGTATTATGGCAGAGAGTGTTACAGGGTTATTGAAGAATGTTGGTAAGGGCAGGTTCGTGGTAAGGTCGGCGAAGCGGTCGTATCGGCCTGGGCCTGGTGATGTGGCAGTGCCCAATAACATGGTACGAGAATACGGGCTCATACAGGGTGCGGCTATAACGGGCAAGGCGGAAAAGGGTAAAGGCAAGGGTCAACTTGTCAAAATAGAAACTATTGGCGGAGTCAAGCCGGAAGCATTCAAAAAGAGAACGAAGTTTACCGAGCTGGTTGCGGTCGATCCGCATGAGAGGCTCGACCTCGGGGCAAGCGGGCAGGAAAGCATGCGGATGGTCGATCTTATAACGCCGATAGGTAAAGGCAGCAGGCAGTTAATTGTCTCGCCGCCTAAAGCGGGTAAGACAGTATTGTTAGAGCAGATGGTGCAGGCGATACAGAAAAGCAATCCGGAGTGCAAGGTCATCGTGTTGCTGTTAGATGAACGGCCTGAGGAGGTGACAGGATTTCGCAGGAGCGTTGAGGGCGCGACAGTGTTATCAAGTACGAGCGATCACAGCGCGAATGAGCACGCAGAATTGGCAGAGATGGTGCTGGCAAATGTCCAAACGGAACTGGAGTGCGGACAGGATGTAGTATTGATGGTAGATAGCCTGACGCGTTTGGGAAGAGCTTTTAACAACAGGACGAATCGTGGTCGTGAGAAGCGACGGTCAACAATGAGCGGCGGGCTTGAAGCGGGAGTTATGGAGATACCGAGAAGGCTGTTCGGTTTAGCCCGGGCGATAGAGGGCGGCGGATCGGTGACGATCATCGCGACGTGTCTTATCAATACAGGCTCGAGGATGGATCAGCTGATATTCGAAGAATTCAAGGGGACGGGCAATAGCGAGTTGGTGCTGGATAGAGGATTGGCTGAGGCGAGGATATTTCCGGCTATCGATATACCTGCGAGCGGGACGAGGAAAGAAGCAAAGCTCTATAGCGATAAGCATAGCAAAGGGCTGGTGACACTTCGGCGGGTGCTATCGAGCTATAATACGAGGGAGGCGATGGAGTGCCTGTTCAAGCTGCTGAACAAATATCCCAGCAACGATGAGTTCCTCGATAGTATGTGCGCGGGGGGATAAAAAGAATGACGAAAAACGAATAGCGAATTACGAATTTCGTGTGCAAGTAAGCATCGCAAGTTTAACAAATATGTATAATGAAAAACCCCGAAGCAAGCTCCAGGGTTATATAGTTTAAAATCGCTTTTGACGATATTTGTTAATCAATTATTTTTTAGCAGCCTGGTCGTTTCTCTTCGCGAGAATCTCTTCAGCCAGTTTGGCAGGGACCTTTGAGTAGCGTGTCATCTCCATAGTGAATGTTCCCATGCCTTTTGTCAGACCTCGCAGTACTGTTGCATAGCCGAACATGTTGGAGAGCGGAACCTCAGCGTTTACAACGGTAAAGGTATCTTTCATTTCGGTGCCGAGGATCATGCCTCTTCTGGAGTTCAGGTCGCCGACAACAGGGCCCTGGAATTCGTTGGGAATTTCGAGCTGGACGGTCATGATCGGTTCGAGCAGGCAAGGTTTCGAACCTTTGAAGGCTTCGATAAAAGCATCTTTAGCAGCGATGCGAAAAGCCATTTCGCTTGAGTCAACGCTATGGTAAGAACCATCATCGAGGCACATCTTACAGCCGACAATCTCGTAGCCAGCGAGCGGGCCCTTCTTCATGGCCTGTTGGAAGCCCTTGTTGACGGCTGGGATGTATTCGCTCGGGATGCGGCCGGATACGATGTTGTCCTCGAATTCGTAATAAGATTCGGCGTCACGCTCCATTGGGATCAATCGGCCTACTACATGGGCATATTGGCCGGAGCCGCCTGTCTGCTTTTTGTGTTTATAGTTGAATTCGTACTTGACGGTCGGGGCTTCACGATAGCTGACGTTCGGGACACCGACAGTAACGTCGGCTTTGAATTCGCGACGCATTCTTTCGATGTAAACATCAAGGTGAAGCTCACCCATACCGGCGATGACGGTCTGGTTTGTTTCAGGATCGGTCGAGACCCGGAAGGTCGGGTCCTCTTTCATAAAACGGTTGAGGGCCTTTGCCATTTTTTCCTGGTCGCCGTTCGATTTAGGTACAATCGAGAGACTAATTACAGGATCAGCGACGAAAATACTCTCGAGCGAATAATTTACGCCTTCGCCGCAGAACGTGTCGCCGCTTGCGCAATCGACTGCGAGTAGTGCGACGATGTCGCCTGGGCCGGCGTCGTCGATCTCTTCCCTGTCATTGGCGTGCATCTTTACAATTCGGCCGATACGAACGGTCTGGCTGGTTCGGGCGTTTCGGTATTTGTTGCCTCTTTGGATTCGGCCTTGATAGATACGAGTATAGCTTAACTGGCCGAACGGTTCGTCTGTGATCTTAAATGCCATAGCGACAAGCGGTGCGTCCGGGTCGCAGGCCAGCGGTGTTTCAGTTCCATCGTTGTCGTGGTCGCGAGCAAAGCTGCAACGGTCGAGCGGGCTCGGGAGGTAATCGCAGACAGCGTCAATGACGAGCTGTACGCCCTTGTTCTTGAAAGCGGAGCCCATCATCATTGGAACGATGTCGCGGTTTATAGTAGCTTCGCGGATAGTATCGTGGATCATTTGCTCCGGAATTTCTTTGTCTTCGAGCAGCAGTTCCATCATTTCGTCGTTGAACATGCTAAGGACCTCGAGCATATCGTGGCGAGCCTTAGCTGCTGCGTCGATGTGCCTGTCCGGGATGGCTGAGCGAACAACGTTTTCGCCGCTGTCGCCTTCGAAGGTAACTGCTTCGGAGGTGATAAGGTCTATAACGCCAACAAAATCGTCACCGGCTCCGATATTCATCTGGATGGGGACGACGTTTAGATTAAGCTTTTCGGTCAGGTCGCGGTGTACCTGTTCCGGGTCGGCACCGGTGCGGTCCATCTTATTGATGAAGGCGATCCTTGGTACGTTGTACCTTTTCATCTGCTGGTCAACGGTAATTGACTGGCTCTGTACGCCGCCGACCGAACAAAGAACCATGATGGCTCCGTCGAGTACGCGGAGTGAACGTTCTACTTCAACAGTGAAGTCAACGTGGCCTGGGGTGTCGATAATGTTTACGCTTTTGTCTTTCCAGTCAACCTGGGTTGCCGCCGAGGTGATGGTGATCCCACGTTCTTTTTCGAGTTCCATATAGTCAAGGGTCGCCCCGCCGCCATCGTGTACTTCCTGCATGCGGTGGATGCGGCCTGCATAGTAGAGTATCCGCTCGCTAAGCGTAGTCTTGCCAGAGTCGATGTGCGCCGAGATACCAATATTTCTGATTCTTCTAATTCTTTCCATTTTTCTTTTTGCAACTTTTCAAAATTTAACAGTCAATTGTTTATATACGCCTCTCATGCTATGGATAATCAACTTCCATTGACCTTCCATAGGATCAGATTAAAGGGTTGAAAATAACAGAGTTGAACCTTAATCCACGAGAGCCATGTATTATATATCCATTTGGCATGAAATGCAAGAAAAAAATATAATTTATTCGTATATAGTAGGTCGTAGGTAGCGGATCGTAGGCAGTAGCATGTAGCGTTCAGCGTGGAGCGGGTAGAAAGTGCTGGATTTCCGCACCTTCGGCATTTGCAGGAATGACATGGAAGATTCAAGATTGCACCTTAGGCATGCAAGCACCGCGGTCGCTGCGCTGCCTCTCAATAACATTGACTTATTGTGATGAGAAGCCCTCGAGGATGGCAATCATGATCAATATCAGTACGGTCTGGGCGAAGATCAAAACAGCTCCGACGGCGTTGACCTGATAGAGGAAGACAGCTCCAAGTGATGTCAGCAGAGTCGCGAGGTACAAAGTCAAAGCGGTCTGTACATCAGAAAGGCCCCTTCTGCGGAGGCGGTGTGAGAAATG
>JANQHJ010000163.1 GCA_028282745.1 Sedimentisphaerales bacterium
AGGCGGTCCCAAGGGTTCGGCTGTTCGCCGATTAAAGTGGTACGCGAGCTGGGTTCAGACCGGCGTGAGCCAGGTCGGTCCCTATCTGCCGTGGGCGTAAGAATCTTGAAGAGATGTTTCCTTAGTACGAGAGGATTGGGAAGCACTGACCGCTGGTGTACCAGTTGTTCCGCTAGGGGCACGGCTGGGTAGCTAAGTCGGGAAAGGATAACCGCTGAAAGCATCTAAGTGGGAAGCCCGCTCTGAGATTAGGATTCTATGACCTTCGGGTCGAGAGAGCCCTGAGATACTATCAGGTTGATAGGCCGGGTGTGTAAGTAACGAAATTTATTAAGCTAACCGGTACTAATGCTCAATTACTTGACCATATCAATCAAGGGTTGATATTAGTGAATAGTAAGTAGTCATTAGTGAATAGCTAATGAAGTGTGTTATTAGACGTGTGTGTTGCATATATCAGAGAATCGCAGGCCTTCGGGTCTGATTCACGAATTCCTGGTGACTATACTTGCGGGGAAACGCCTGATCCCTTTCCGAACTCAGAAGCTAAGCCCGCTGGGCCGATGATAGTGTAATGCGAAAGTAGGTTATCGCCAGGTTTATAAAGACCGGCTTCGAAAGAAGCCGGTCTTTTCCTTTGCGCGAAAAAATCAGACAAGATAACAGGATTATCAGGATTTAGCAGCAGAGGTCACAGAGTTTTTTATCACAAAAATTATTAAATAGGTAGTTTATTAACTTACCTAACGAGGATAAACTCTCCAGTAATGTCAAAGCAATATTGTACCACCTAAGGCATCTTCGACTAAGGCGTGTAAGCACCCAGTCATTTCACGACTCGCAATGATATAGATTTCTCCATTTTGCTTCGCACCTAGGGTACCTTCGGCTCCAGTCGAAATGGCAATATATGAGCCACTAGTGAGCAGAATAAACAATTTTACTTGCTGGTGATTACTAATGAATAATGGGCAATTGTAGGTATTGTTAGTTCTTGACAAAAGTGGATGGCAGTGGTAGCATTTTCGTTCACCTGAAGGAGAGTCGGTAGTATTATAAATGGTCAGTATTATATTCCCCACAAGGGGTATGTTTGACTTTATATTAGGAGCTACGAGATGGATAACGTCAGCCTGTTGCCGGGGGGCAGTATGGGAGAGCGGTTCATATCAGAAGAATTTCTGCCTGACGGCAAAGATCAATATTATCTTCGTAATGAGCAATTTAGCAGGGCTAATGAGAATTGGCGGGGTCTGGAACAAGATGAAATCGATATGCTTATCAGTAACGGCAATCACTGTGATGACTGGGATAATATCCATGTCAGTGAAGAATTCGAGCCTTCTCAAATAAGGAACAGCGAATTCTTCGGTTTTATACGGATAGGGCGGCTGTCTAAGGCGGTCCTTGAGCATCATGATCTGCAACTGCCGGTAGGGATAACCAATAGTAAGATAATCTCATGCGATATCGGTGACGATGTTGCTATACATGATGTTCGGTATATGGCGCATTGCATAATCGGTAACCGGTGCATATTAATGAATATCGATGAGATGCACACGACAAATCACTCAAAGTTTGGCAACGGGATAATTAAAGATGGTGAGGACGAGGATGTTCGGACGGATCTTGAACTGATGAATGAGACGGGAGTTCGATCAGTGCTTCCTTTCGACGGGATGATAACAGCTGACGCTTATATCTGGGCGAAGTATCGTGACGATGAGGCATTGCAGAAGAAGCTGAAAGAGATAACTCAGAACAGCTTTGATTCGAGGCGCGGGTATTACGGTACGGTCGGGCAGCAGAGCGTTATTAAAGAATGCCGGATATTAAAAGACGTTAAGATCGGCGAGCATTGCTATATCAAAGGCGCGAACAAGCTTAAGAATCTAACGGTCAATTCCTCGGCAGAAGAACCTACACAAATAGGTGAAGGCGTGGAGCTGGTAAATGGAATTATTGGATACGGTTGTCATATATTTTACGGCTGTAAAGCTGTAAGGTTTGTACTGGGGCGGAATTCGAATTTGAAATACGGGGCGAGGCTGATACATTCGTTCTTAGGTGATAATTCAACGATATCTTGTTGTGAGGTTCTGCATAATCTGATATTCCCGTCGCATGAACAGCATCATAATAATTCGTTCTTGATAGCCTCAGTAGTTTTGGGCCAGAGTAACCTTGCGGCTGGTGCGACGGTTGGTTCGAATCATAACAGCAGGGCGAACGATAATGAGGTACAAGCTGGTAGGGGATTTTGGCCTGGGCTGTGCTCGAGTGTGAAGCATTCGTGCAGGTTCGCATCGTTTGTATTGCTGGCGAAGGGGGCTTATCCGGCAGAGCTTGATATTCGACTGCCGTTCTGTTTGCTGAATAATAATGAAAAGGACGGTGAGCTTGAAGTGATGCCGGGGTTCTGGTGGCTGTATAATATGTATGCTCTGGCGAGGAATTCATGGAAGTTCCAGACGAGGGACAAACGAAAAGTTAAAGTACAAAATGTTGAGTTTGATTCGTTTGCGCCGGATACGATCGAGGAGATGATCGAAGGCAGGCGGTTACTTGAGATATGGACAGCGAAAGCGGCGTTTAAGAATGAACAGGGTGATGATGAAAAGTTCGCGAAGTTAGGGCGAGGTTTACTTACTGGTGATGACGCGAGAATAGATTCGCTGCGTGTGCTGGGCGAGGGGGTGGAAAAGTCGAAGCGGGATTGTGTGATACTTAAGCCTAAATCGGGGTATAAAGCATATGGGCAGATGATCCATTATTACGCGGTGAAGAATCTTTTGGATTATATGGAAGCTAATCCTGATGCAGATCTTGCAGCGATGAATAGTGCACTCGGCGGTGAGTATGTTAAAAGCTGGGTTAATATCGGTGGGCAGCTGATGCCGGAGAGTGACGCGGATGCGATTAGGGCTGATATTGGGGCAGGTAAGCTTGACAACTGGGAGAAGATACACGATAGGTACGATGACCTGTTCGAGGCGTATCCATTGGCGAAGCAGAAACATGCATACGCGGTGTTGTGTGAACTGGCTGGTTTAGAAAGCCTCAGTAAAGAAAAATGGAACGAGCTGCTGGATGAAGCGATTGCGATACAGGAGTATATCAGGGATAAAGTTCAATCGAGCAGGAGGAAGGATTATGAGAATCCGTTCAGGCAAGCGACGTATAGAAATCTGGATGAGATGACAGCGGCGATAGGGACGATCGATGATAATAGTTTTGTCAAGCAGGTCAGGAAGGAAACGGAAGAGTTTAGTCAAAGAGTACAGAAAATTAAAGGACGAGGTTAGTATAAAAATATCCAAGTACGAAATCCTAAATGCTAAACAAATACTGATTTTCTAAATTCAAACGATTTAAACAGCTGTAGTTTTTGATGAAAGATGAGCATGCTGTGCTTAGGGATCAGTTGGGCAGGGAAGAATCTAAGGTAATGTTAATCCACAGGTAAGAGGTAAAAAAAGATGAATCCAAAAGACGAAAATTATTCGAAGTTCAAGTTAGTAACTGAAATGATGGATACGGTCGATGTTGTGGCGGATTTCGATGTCGATCAGACCAAGGCAGTAGCGGAGAAGATCAAAGCGACTGGTAAGTTGTTGATGACCGGCGAAGGTTCGAGCAGGATATTTCCTGCTAAAAACGCGATCCGCAAGAGTCTGAAGATGGGTGTCGATCTGCAGGTTGCGACGGATGGCTCGCGGCAGTCGGCTCAATACGATCTGTCGAACTTTGCTGTTTTCTGTGCTTCTAATTCGGGCAGGACGAAGGAAGTTGTTCTGCTGGCGAAGATGCTTGCAGCAGCTGGTAACGACGCCCATTTTTGTTTGACAGCTAACGAAGGTACGATACTGGCGGATGAGTGCAGTGAGAGCTTTGTGTTGAAGTGCGGCTGGGAGCAGGCGGTGGCGGCTACGAAGAGTGTTGTCGAACAGGCGTTGTTCTATGAATCAATTCTCTGGCATATTCAGGGACAGGATAATAAGGCGGCAGTTAAAGAATTGGCAGGTAAAATCGAAGAGGCCCTGACAGTTGCTATAGATGATAAGATCATTAAGACGGCTGCTAACGCTCCTACCATTTATTTTGCGGGATATAATGACGGTGTGGCTGAGGAGCTAACTTTAAAAACAAATGAGATAACCCGTAAAAAATCAGATTTCCTCGAAGGTACTTACGCGGTGCACGGGATCGAGGAAGTAATGGATGGTGACGATGTAGTTTTTGTTGTCGATCCGATTGACGAAGAGATAGAAAAGTTCCAGGAAGTGCTGGAAAAGGGAGTAGGTTTGAAGATAGTGGCTATTGCTGATAGAGACACACCTTTCGATACTATCAAAGTACCGTCACCTGGTGAATTGGCACCTTATGTTTATCTTTGCGCCGGCTGGAATGTTTTAGTAGAAATCGGAATGGTTCTTGGGATCGATCTGGATAAGCCTGAACGTGCCCGTAAGGTTGGTAATGAGTTTATGGGGTAAAAAGAAAATAAAAAATCAAATTGTAAAAATTAAAATTATGGAATCGCCTTACGGCGATACTGTTTAACTGGATTAGTGCTACCTAAGGCATATTCAACTTCGCAGGAATGACATATTTATATATAGAAGGCCGAGACTGGGAGGTTTCGGCCTTTTCTATGCGCTGGGGATGGGGGCAAAAATAATTTAAATTGATTGAACTTTTGCATACGGTTAAAACATCTATAAAGGTAGAGATATTAAAAAGGAATTGATAATTGATATCCGAGAAAGAACGAGTTTATCTTGAGTACCTTGTGCTGCACTGCCAGTATCGTGACAGAGATGCGTGGGAAGAGCTGATAGGACTATATGATAAAAGACTGTTCTATTATATCAAGCAGATTGTAAGTGACGAAGATGAGGCCTTGAATCTTCTTCAGGATACATGGGTCAGGGTTGTCAAGTTCATAAATCAGATCAGAGAGCCAGCATATGTGACTTCATGGCTATATAGGATAGCGCGTAATGTTGCGCTTGGGTATCTTAGAAAAAAGAAAGTAACATTCGATATTGACGATTGCGGTGAGGAGATATTCAGTGATCAGGAAGAAGAGTCGGATGATTTTGCAGTGGAAAAAGTTAACAAAGGGATGAAAAAGCTATCGATGGCTCACAGGGAAGTGTTGACGTTGTTTTTTCTTGAAGATATGTCATTAAAAGAAGTATCTGAGATATTAGATATTCCGGTCGGGACAGTTCGGTCACGACTTCATTACGCAAAGCGTTCTTTGAAAGATGCTTTGGGAAAGGAGCAATAGCGATGAACGGTAAAGACGAGAAATTCAGAGAGGCCTTAATAGGTCAGGATAAAACAAGTGTAAGTCAAAATTATAAAAAAGAGATCGGTATGCTACTTGATAATAAGCTCAGTAAGTGGTCCAGGTTAGCGTATCTGTGTGTATCGATAGTATGTTTGTTGGTTACTATCAATCTTTTTAATGTTCTTAATTTCAGTCATGCGATACCAAAGGTATTCGCCGCTATTGGATTAGTGCCTACAATATTTTTAGTAGTTTACGCCGGGTGGTCAGCGATATCGGGTAAAGTCAGGGGACGCTTATATTCCGGGTTTGTATTCGGCGGTATTATCATGCTTCTTGGATTTTATCTTGTAACATTATTCTACGTTACTTATATCCTGCCGGTAGCTGTAGAATCCCCTAATGATTGGCGGTCTATCCTTGGCATACAATTGATGATCCTTGGTTTTTCGGCAGTGATCGGTGTGGGTATCACTGTTCTTTTATTTGTTCTTGGACAGATGAAGTATCATACTCATAAGAAACTTCTTGAGATCGAGTATAAGATGTGTGAGTTGATGGAGAAGCAGAATACATAACACAGAAGGCCGGAGCCGAGAGGTTTCGGCCTTTTTTATGCGCTGAAGGGGTGATATGGTGAAAATTATGGAAAAACAAGGCTAAATATGGTATATTATAAGACTGTTATAATATTAAGGAGGTCGGTGAATTGGGTAGTCGAAGGTGGGGTTTTTTGCTTTGCTTTTTGGCATTAGCGGCCAGCTGTAAGGTTTTCGGATTGGCTGAGTCTGTCGGTTCAGCTGGAACAAACGCAAAAGCGGTTCACCAACTTGGGGAAAAAGGGGATGGGGTTAATGTTGGCATTCTGACCCAGGATAATCTTTACGATCAGCACTGGGCATTTTTTGATAAAGACGCTAACGGCAACAATACAGGCTCAACTCACGCGTTCAATCTTGACTTTTCCGGTCACGGGATAGATAAATGGATACACGATACGTGGATGGGTGGCATAATCGCGAGCAGGGGCAGTGTTAGCCATCCGAATGATATAGGTGTTGCACCGGGGTGTGATGTTTATTGTGCGAGGGTGATAAATGACGCATGCCAGATATCTACCACATGGATTGAAAACGCATTAGATGATCTGACAAATAACAAAGGATGCCGCGTAATATCAATTGGATTTGCTTTAATTCCCGCGCAAGTACCACCAGATGGTCAGAGTAAGTGGACGTTATTGGCAGATTACTATGCGGAAGAAAAGAATGTTGTGTTTGTACTGGGCTCAGGTAATAGCGGTAATGATATTGCAGTGTTCGGTGACATGTATAATGGTATTGTCGTCGGAGGTCTGGCTGTTAGCGAGTCCAATTTTTATGATAGGGTCGGCTCT
>JANQHJ010000120.1 GCA_028282745.1 Sedimentisphaerales bacterium
AATATTCAAAATTCCCTTTGTAAATCTTAGTGCCTCTGCGCCTTTGTGCCTCTGCGCCTTTGTAACTTTTTTCAAAAATTTCCTTGACAAAACTACTGCTTTTTGTTACATAGTAATCAAACATCGCAACAAGACCATTTTTACCCTCAAAACCACGGAAAAAACCATGAGAATAAACAATTTTAATTCAATCTTTTGTGTTTTATGTGCTTTTTGTGGCTATTTACTCTGTGCTCTCTCCTTGGGGGGCTATAAATTCTATCGTGTAAATCCTGTTATCCTGTCAGAAATAAAAATATGCAAAACGAACCCAATTATGTTGATTTTTGTGCTTTATATGGCGATTCTCCAAAAAAACGAACCCAAACGAACCCAATTGGATATGGAGCTTTTCAACAGGGCTGATTTTAAGATTAAAAGACCTGTATAAAACACCGATACATAGTTATAAGCTGAATTTGTGGTGATTTTACGTAATGAAAGACAACGAAATTATGCAGGAAGAAGACATTAACAATGAGCAAAGCTGTGAAAGCCATGGCGGCTGCTCTATTTTAGAGAAAATTACGCCTTTGGCCAGGCAGATAAACTGTCTCGATATCCAGAAAATAGCTGAGACATGTATCGGCAAGATACCGGGGCTGGTCAATGTCCGGTTCTCGTCGTTGTATGTCCTGGATGAGACGAGCAGTATTCTTCATCTGGTTCGTCATAATCACCCTTACCTTATTAATAAGATCGTATCGCTGAACCAGAAGCCGCCTTCACCGATGATAATGGCGGTGCAGAGCAAACGCATAATTATTACCGGTGATATCGATTCTAATAAGAAGCCTGTCATAAGAAAATCACAGCGTAAATTTTTGGCAAATTATAAAACCAAGAACTGCCTGATATTACCGTTGCTATGCCAGGAGCGTGTTGTAGGTGTATTGAACCTTGCCGACAAGATGGAGCCGAGAGTTTTTAGTAAAGATGATATAGCTTTGATCGAATTGCTGGGCCAGCTGATCGGTGCGTCTATCGGTAATATCAGGATGTTTGAAAGAATACAGCGTCAGGCTATGACCGACGGACTGACCGGCTTGGTCAATCACATGTCATTCTATGATATTCTGGAGAAAGAGCTGTGGCGATGCCGCAGGTATGGCGGGAAAATTTCTGTCATAATGATAGACGTCGATGACCTCAAGACTATCAATGATACTTATGGCCATCGTGTCGGCGATAAGGCTATCAGACAGATAAGCCAGAAGATCAAGCAGGGTATTCGTCAGATAGATACAGCCGCCCGCTACGGCGGCGATGAATTTGCCGTTATCCTGCCGAATACTTCCATCTCGGACGCGGTTGTTGTAGCTGAGAGGATGATCGAGAACGTAAGCAGTTCGAGTCTGATTACCGGCAGTGAAGAGATCGAACTTTCGATCAGTGTCGGCCTTGGCCAGTATGACTCGGATACCAAGCCCGAAGATATTACCAGTTGTTCTGACCAGGCTTTATACATGGCCAAGCAGGCTGGCAAAAACAGGCTCAGAATTTTCGAGCCCTGCAGACAAGCACAGCAGGAAAAAAGCAGTTAGTCAAATCCAGGTTAAATCCAAGGCAGCCTGCAAAAAAAACGCTGCCTGTCATCAGTAGGTGATGCAGTTAGCTTCTATGAAATTGCTTGTGCTCTAATGAATTAAGTCAGGCACTCTTCTATGACTTTGTCCGGCGCGTAAGCAACAACCCGGTCGCGGCCGTTACGCTTTGCTTCATAGAGAGCGGCGTCGGCTCGATCCATGATGCTCTTTGTATCATCAGGCGGATCCGGACACCATTCGGTCAGGCCGCAGCTGAGCGTAACGTTCCTGTCGATAGGCAGTTCGATCTCAGGCAGTTTGCCTCTGATGCGTTCGAGGATCTTTTGGCCGTCCGGCAGTTTGGCATCCGGAATCAGCATGACGAACTCGTCGCCGCCGTAGCGAGTGATAACCGAGTCGGTCTCACGAACGCAGCTTTTGATGACCTTTGCCAATTGCTGCAAAGCCTGGTCGCCTACAGCGTGACCTGCGGTATCGTTGATCTGTTTGAAATGGTCAAGGTCGATTATTACAAGTGAGAATGTTTTGCCGTAGCGTGAAGCACGGGCACATTCGGTTTTTAAGACATTTTCGAGAACACGTCGGGTACCTACACCGGTGAGTGGATCGGTCTCGCTGTCCTTGCGAGCGTCTTGGTAACTTTGATATAGCTTTGCATTGGTTAGGTTGGTGTCCAGCATTTGCTGCAGCAGTGAAGCTTTATAGACCTGCGATTGATCAGGTTTTTCCTGTGGATCTGCGAAGTGGCACATGCACAAAAAGCCAGGTATGATCTGGTTCTGCGGATTTTCGCCGCACTGGTCATGAATAGTCAGTGGTATAACAAGCTTTGTAACTGTTTTTTCAGAATTACCGCAGCCGGTACACTTCTGGCCGGTGCAAATCCTGATCAAATCATTGAGCAGACCGTTCTGAGCCTGCTGAATTAGGTCATCGTGTGAGCATTCGCAGTCGTTCGATTTAATTGTCGGTTCGGAGCCGTCTCTTGGAGCCAGGCAAACAGTTGCTCTTTCAGCGCCGAAACTACGCGGGACATCATCAATCGCTAATGAGAAAACGTCCTCCATATCGAGGCTCTTTAAACCACCGGGCAGCATAGCAAGCTGTTCGGCAGCGGCCTGCATTTCCCTGTTGCTCTTTAGCCTGTATGCAATCAGGTCGCGGCTTGAAATCATTCCGATCGGCAAGTCCTGCTCGAGAACGGGCAGGTGACGAATGCGGTGTTTGGCCATGAGCCGTTCGACCTCGTTAATACTGGTTTCACGTGTGCTGGAAATTATGTTCGATGTCATAACTTCGCTAACCGTGATGTCGTCGGGCGAAAGCGATTTTGCGAGGACTTTCGACAGCATGTCTCGCTCGCTTATCATTCCGACAAAATTATGCCCCTGGTCGAAGACGACCAGACAGCCGATGTGATGCTCGCTCATGATGTGAGACGCATGTGCTACAGTTGCATCGGCCTGGACGCCGAGCAGCGTCTCGTTAGTATCGTTCAATTTCTTGATATCACCAATCCTCGGTACGAACACTATCCTGCTCCTCGCTCTTGTAAGTTATCGTCTCCATTCAGCTTTTCTGACCATCAATGGCGGCATCTGGGCCGGCTTTGTCCTGGAATTTTCGGAACTTAGGGAAGTTGTTCCGCTTGGGAACCATTTAACCTCAAAAATCCGAATGTCTGTAACGAATTTTCTGCTTCGATTTTTTCGTAACATTTTTTTGCTCGCAAATATATAAATGCCGTATCTATTGTAACTTTCGTTGTATCGGCAAGGTACAAGGGGGGCTTTTGTGTAAATGGTTATGTTTTGTCAGATATATTTAAGATTATTATTTTAGGCTTATCAGGGGTGAAAATGCTGGTATTGGTAAAATATAATTGTTACAGTTATTCCGATATTATTGAACCGAACCCAAAGTCCAATAATTCGTAATAAAAAAGAACACAGGATACAGAAGTCAGTATAAAGAGTTTGGGAATTAGTGTCCCGGTGTTACGGGACAAAGTTTTAAAGAAAATATTTGGGAGAATGCGAAATGGCTAAAGCTAAGATGCCTCATCCGGGACATGGCAAACATCTTTGTTATCTTAATAATATGGGCATGCAATTGAGCGAACCTGTCCAATATAAAAAGCTTGTAAAAGACGGTCAATTTATGTGCAAGATCTGCGGCAGAGTTGCAGCTAATAAGGTTAATCTCTGTAAGTCAGTAAAGCTGTAAAATAGACCAAAGACATTAGAGCGAAGAATTTTAGTTTAACTTTGATATTATTGTTCTTTTGTCTGTGATACGTGGGAATGATTATCTTCTTTTGATCTTTCCGCGACGGCGGATTTTTTGTTTTCTCTTTGAGCGCTGTTTAACTTTTCGGCCCTGGTTCATTGCACCGGCGAGGGTTTCCATGTTCAGACCGCCTGATAGCAGTGATTTCAGTCCGCCGAGCTTTCCGCCAGAGAGGGCTTTTAGCATGTCGCGGCTTCGCTTGAACTGTTTGACGAGGCCTGATATGTCGTTTGGCTGGACGCCGGCACCTGCGGCGATGCGGCGACGGCGGGAAGAGTTTATGAGGTCTGGATCGCTTCGCTCGGCCTGGGTCATGGAGTGGACCATGCCCTCCATTCTTCTGATCTCTTTCTCGTCAACGTCCAGGTCGCCGAGTTTGCCCATGCCGGGCATGAGTTTCAGCATTGACTTCATACCGCCCATTTTTTTGACGGCGTTCATTTGCTTGAGGAAATCGTCGAAGTCGAATTTGCCCTTTGCCATTTTAGCCTGCATCTTCTCGGCCTGTTCCTCATCGAATTGTTCCTGAGCTTTTTCGACAAGCGTAACAACATCGCCCATACCGAGAATACGGCTGGACATACGGTCGGGGTGAAATTCTTCAAGTTTGTCGAGCTTTTCGCCGACACCGATAAATTTGATCGGCTTGCCGGTAACAGCTTTTACACTAAGTGCCGCGCCGCCTCGTGCGTCACCGTCAAGTTTGGTTAATATGACGCCGTCGAGTTCGAGGCGTTCATTGAATTCTTTCGCAGAGTTGACTGCGTCCTGGCCGGTCATTGCATCGCATACGAGGAAAATCTGATGCGGCTTAGTAGCCTTGGCAACGTTGGCGACTTCGTTCATCATCTGCTCGTCGATGTGTAGCCGGCCTGCGGTGTCGAGGATGATGACGTCCTTATTATTACTTTTGGCGAACTTCAGCGAGTTCTGCGCGACTTTAACGGCGTCTTTTGAGTCTTCGGTATAGACGCTTATGTTCAGTTGCTCACCGAGTATCTTTAATTGTTCGATAGCAGCGGGGCGTTGCAGGTCGTTGGCAACGAGTAATGGATTTTTGCCCTTGGAAATAAGGTACTTGCCGAGTTTTGCTGCAGTAGTGGTTTTACCACAGCCCTGGAGGCCTGCGAGTAAGATAATTGTCGGGCCGGGAGATACGAAATAAATACGGGTATCGACAGGGCCCATGAGCTTGGTCAGTTCATCGTTTACTATCTTAACAAAGACTTGCCCGGGGTGGAGGCTCTTAATAACCTCGGCACCGATGGCAGCTTCTTTTACGTCTTTACAAAACTGCTTTGTGACCTGGTAGTTGACATCTGCTTCGAGAAGGGCTTTACGGACCTCTCGCAGTGCGTCTGAGATATTTGCCTCGGTGATCCTTCCTCTGCCCGATAGCGAACGAAAGATACCGTTAAATTTTTCAGTTAGTGAATCAAACACTTTTAGCCACAGAGTTCACAGAGAACACAGAGTAATTAATTAAGCCACAGAGAGCACAGAGAACCAATCTCCTCTATAGCGAAGTGGGGATTGTACCGGCAAATCATTATTTATTCAAGTTAAAACCATTTAGTGTGATTATAATGACCATTCGGCAGATTTCTTTATAACTTTTTGCTCATGTAGTATTTTCATTGTACATATTTAATTGTTTGCAATTAAGGATAAACATATATGTAAAAAATATATAACTTGACACAAAATTATAGCTATATAATCTATTGTACAAGAATGGAGATTGGATTTTAAAGTATCCTAAGTAATGGATTTTGGTTCATGCTTCAGATTTTAAGGAGAAAATCATGCTACAGTGTACAAAATACTTTAAAGTGACGGCATTGGAGAGGAGAAGTTTAATCCTGAAATTATTTTTTGTTGTATTTCTGCTTATATCTTTTTTATGTATTTCCCATGCAGTTAACTTTCCTGTTGACAGTTCCCACACATGGATTATTTCGAAGTATGGCAGTGATGTACCAGACTTTAATGATCCTGATTTTGGGCATCCAACCCAATACCCATTTGATTTAACTAAATCTTTTTCTGAAATTACAGATTTGTTAGACCCGAACTTCCTGCAAGATGGTGACAGAATTATCATTTTTCCGGGTGAATATATTGGCCAGATTGATTTAAGTTCATACACAGGAATTAGACTGGAGGGAATTAATGAAAACGTAAAAATAAGAAGTGATTCAGGCCACACATTGATTATGGGGGAAGGATGTAAAGTTACAAATATTTCCATCGATTGCAATGATTCTTCTGCTATGAAGTGTGGAATATATGCTAATGAAGTTAATGATATTAGCATATATGATTGTGATATTAACGCGAGACAGATAGGGATATACTTTACCGAATGTCAACGTACAAATCTTAAAAGATGCAATATTAATGGGGGGGCTTACGGTTATTATATTAGTGGCTCTGGTGATCCAAATCATGAATATCCAAGAACAGAACATTCCATTAAAAACTGTATGATTTTAACTTACGAAGCTTCAAATTCATGTGTCGCAGTAAATATTGTCGCCCCAGCTTTGATTAACATTGAATCATCTATTATTAAAGCACAAATAAAGTCAGGTCAATCAGGAATTCCTGTAGCACTCTATAATGTTGGTTCTTGGATAAACATTTCTAAATGCAACATTTACAGCGGTTTTGCTGACGAGGACGAACCTCCAACAAAAATCACTTACGGTGCAGCTAACCAGGACGGTCGAATCCATATTATCGACTCACTTATAGAAGTCAGTGACGTTAACAATGGATATTCAATCTATAACACCGATGAGTGTTATGTATCTAATGTGGCCTATGATACAAATAGTTCATATGGTACTATTGTTGATACGGCGGACCCAAATGATTTATAATAATAAAAGCATTAAGCAATAGATTGTTAACTATAAATAACGGAGATTAAATCATGTGTCTTAAAATTACATATATTTATATAATGATCATTTCGGCTTTATTATTATGTATTCCTGCAAGTGCTAACCTAGATTCCAACCATACATGGGTCGTTTCGAAGAAAAGCTCTACATGTGATCCAAATCTTTGGCATCCAACAGAGTATCCATTAAATCTGAGTAATTCTGCGCCAGGAGTTAACGATATTCTTCCTTATTTACAGGATGGAGATCAGATTTACATTTTTCCCGGCACATATACAGAGAAAATAGATCTTAGCAATAAAACCGGAATAAAATTAATTGGTTTGAATTCTAAAGCTTGCAAAATAGTTAATGCTGAACAGGATTGTGCGATAAAACTTGGAAATGAATGTGAATTGCATAGATTAAGCATATTAAATACTTATACGATGAGTGGTTGGAAACCTACTGTTTCTTGCGATAACAAAGAAAACATTAAAATTGTAGATTGTATAATAGAACACAAAAAACATACTGCGCTTCAACTTATTAACTGCTCTAATGCTGTCTTGACTGATAATGTGATTCTTGGGCAGGAAAATAATTTTATAATCAAAACTTCAGATTCCCACTTTGGAAGTTATTTAATAAGAGGTTGTCATATAATAGCTAAAGATTATAATATTTGTGGCAGTTCTGCATTACAGCTTGTTGGAGATAATACAGGTTTAGGGGCTCAGATAAGCCTTGAATCCTGCTTTATTAGAAATCAATATAGCCAGGCAGGAATGCGAGATGCTACCGCTATACAGTCAACTGTTAATAATAATTATATTGTTAACATTTCTAAGTGTAATATATTTGCAGGTGTCAAGGGAGGTTCATACACAGGCCGAGGGGTTGTGTGTAATAGCGGAAACACTTTCCATATTAGTGGCTCTTCCGTTGATATTCAATCTGATTTATTAACAAGATACTCCATAAGTGGACTGGGCACCTGTTATGTCTCAAACACTGCTTTTGATCCGAATATTGCCACTGGGACGATCATCTATACAGATTAATTTTAAGGAAATATTTTACCCTTATATTACTTAAAACTTAAAAGGATGTTAAAATGAAAAAGAAAAATCTTGCTTTAATTAGTGTCATCCTGTTGGTTTTATGCAGTAATACTTATGCTGCTAATGAAATTCATTTTTATAATACTGCGGGCTCAAATCGTTACATAAAAATTGTTCGCACAAGTGATTATTATGCCTGGGATACCAGTTCCAGTTCATATTCTGCCTCTCCAACTTGGCAGAACTCCGCTATTGATGCGACAGAATCAAGTAATATACCCGGGCTTTTTCTTGTATCCATGCCGAGTTCTACTGTGGGAACTTATGATATACTTATCTACAGGGGAACAAAATCTACAGCGACCTCAACTGATGAACATGTTGGAAGTTTAAGTTTTAACTGGTCAGGAACTGAAAAAATAACAAAAATCGATATTTGGGACGATACTAATGAAATATCAACAGATACACTACAATCGATCGAAGATAAAGTCGACACTTTGATAGCTGGTGTTACAGATTCAAATACATGGTATGTAGCTAAGTGGGGTAACGATATCGCATCCGGTCATACAAAAGAGGATGCCTTGTTAACAGTTTCAGGGGCTATTAGTAAAGCCGGGGATAATGACACTATATTAGTTTGGCCGGGTGATTATAACGAATCTTCAGGAATTGACTTCAATTCACTTAAAGGGATTACAATAAAAGGTGCTTTGCCTACAAAACCAACTATTTATGCGACGCCAATAACTGACGGGAGTGTGCTTATTATTGGTGATGAGTGCAGATTGGAAAATCTACGTATCGAAGATATATCTGATCCTTATCTTGATTTTAGTTATTGTATTAAAGGAAAAAATATTGCTAATATTGAGATTATTGATTGTTATATGAAAGGGCCCAGAAGTGGGGTATTTTTAAATAAAAATATAAATGGAGTAAGGATACAAGATACCACTGTTATTGTTCCGGAAACAGGTATTGCTGTTGTTGGTCCAGCAGATTCTAACAGTGAGCCATTTTATCTTATTAATAGTATAATATGGGGGCCAAATTATGATTTATGTGTTTCTGTGGGTGTGGACGTACAGAATTGCAATGCTCAAATTTCGAATTGTATGATTCGGTCTGGTGCATATAAAGGAAGTGGGTTTCCTATAGGTTTTCAAACTAGCAATTCTATTTGTCACATAAATAATTGTTCTATAGTTTCAGAAGATATGGGATCAGTAGCAAAAACTGCTGCTGGTATTTATTCAACTAACTCGAATGATAAAATTTATCTAACTGATAGTATAGTTTTTGTTAATGCTGAGACGACTGTTTACTCCATCTATGCTATTGGTAATGTGGATATTCGTTCATCAATTTTTGATTCAACCAAGACTGGAGGCGCGGGAACGATTACTGACCACGATGCGAATTGAGGAAATTAGACCGGCATGAATAGAATATGCAACTTACATGTAATTTGGTTGTGTTTAAAGAAGGTTTATGCCAGCTTTGAATTACGTAAGGTTTTTTATTACAAACTCCATTCGGCGGAGCGTTTTATGAACTTCTGCTGTGTGAAGAAGCCGATAGCGGCTGGTACGATAATGGCTACAGGGAGGAACCAGTTCCTTTCGTGGACTAGCTCGTAAACCTGTTCGTCGGTCTTGCTCCAGAGGTTGAGCAGCGCGAGCATACCGGTAATGACGAGGGCGCTTCCGCCAAGGCAGGAGAATAACATAACTGCCCATTTGAGTGCGATGAATGCGATCATACCGCCTGCGACAAGTCCGATGAGGCCGCCGGCCCATATATATTTTTCGGGCAGGGAGCAGGCATACCATAAGCCTGCTGTGACAATCGCTCCGGCGATGGCCCCGAGGATGCTGACTGCCCATTTCATAAGTGGTATTGACAGGGCGGCGAACATCAACAAACCAAGGATACCGCCAATGACCTGCTGCTCCTCGCCGCTTATCTCTGCAGCGGCCATGGTACCTGCGAACATTCCAATCAGGCCGAAGCTGATAACGACGAGAGTTTTGAATACTCGCCAGCCGTACATCAAACAAATGGTGCCGAATGCGATGAATGTCAGGGCCTCGAGTAATTGCAGAGAAGTGATCGTCTTCCAAAGTTCATCGATGGGGACGAATTCACCGGTCGAGGCTTCATTAACTGCAGAGGTTGTCTGGGCGAGTATTGCTATGTAGTTCATTATTGTAACTCCGGGTTAAAAATTATTTGTTTCTCCAGTTGAGCTTTTCTGTGGCTTCGACTTCAAGCTTAGGTACGCTTTTTTTTCTTTTATATTTTTTGTTCGGATCCCTGCAGAAGAACAACTGTATCAAAGTTCCGAATACGAACATGGCAGGTATGAATGTAGCGTAGAAATTCCTTTTTCTTCTTATGTGGGCAGTGACATCGATATCCCTGAGATGAAAGAGCAGTATCAGTCCGAGGCAAAGCATGACCGCTCCAGTAACGGAAAATATGCCGGCAAAGATAGTATCGTAAGCGAAGTGCTCTCTGGCGATGAAAAGATCGACGAGTTTTTCAAGGAAGATAAATAGTACGGCACCGAAGATCATCGCTACTGCTGAAAGGTGAAATTGCGGGTCCTTATAAAGGAATGCCGCAATGCACCCGGCAGCAGCCCCGATCGTGCCGAGGGCGAGCCTGTTGAGCGCAATGCCGACGAGCCATACAACGAAGCCGGACGCAGCGAAAGCAATGCCGGCTCCGAGGATGACAGAGTCGCCCATATTTAAGGCTTTGTATATTTCAGATAGTATCCAGTCAAACATACTTGCCTAAATGACAAAGGATGCAATATACCTCATATAGATTATCGGCCTGTTGCGGTAATTTGCGTTAGAAGTAAGAAAAATGTGTATTATCAGGTTTGAAAGGGGTAGAAATGCGGATGAGAGGAGTCGAACCTCCACGGGCCTAAGCCCACAGGCACCTGAAGCCTGCGCGTCTGCCAATTCCGCCACATCCGCAGCGTCTAATGGGGATGATACGGGATTTATTTCAACGCGTCAAGGCGTGTAGGGCGGATAATTCTTAAAAAATACATTCGGATTTATAGGACCATGATTAGGTTTGATTTCTTTATGAATTGAGTGCTCCGATAAAAGTCAATAATACCGAGCGCGAAATTAAACAAAATTAATGAATCTTTAACTTCACCGGCTTTTCTACTTAATTGGAGAGCTAATACAACCGATTTATCCAGCGTAGTTTAGTTCAGAGGAGTAATTCATTTTAATGAATGGGCAAGGAAAGTATTTAAATTTGCGATGTAATGAAGAATATGCCGGTACTGGAATTAACCGTATGCGGCTATATCGCATATTTAGATGATAAGGCTCCGAATAGAAGATAATAGAGATGCAGGCTACACAAGAAACAGCTAAGAATGATTCAAGGATGAGCACCGAGGGTTTGTTCGGTGAGTTTCTGATAAGCAAGGAACTCATTACCCGCGAACAATTAGTGGAAGCTCTGAATCGTCAGCACGAAGAACCGGGCAGAATCGGTGAGATACTTGTCAAGCTTAAGACCATGGAGGAAGAGCAGGTCACTGAAGCTTTGGCGGAACATCTATCAATAGAATATCATTCACTTGACGATTTTGAAAAGATCAACAAAGATGTCGCGAGGGTGCTTCCTGAAAGTATCGCCAAGCGATTTTGTTTAATAGCAGTTGGCGAAGACGAAAACAGGGTCATCGTAGCCATGTCCGATCCTCTTAACGTTGTTGCGATAGATACAATAACGCTGAAGATGAAACGGCAGATCAAGGTCGTTATAAGTCCCAAGGGAAGAATCCGCCAGGCTGTTGAGTATGTCTATCACGGCAGCGATGTCGAAGAGCAGCATTTGCGCGACCTTGTCGAGGTCGAGATCGACGGCGAAGAAGATAAAGATACCGATCTGATGATAGAGGATGTTCTCGAAGATAACTTCGAGGGCGAAGCGGCAGCGAGTAAGGCTCCGGTTATCAGATTTGTGGATCTGCTGCTAAGCCAGGCAGCGAAGAGCGGAGCGAGTGATATTCATATCGAGCCCCAGGAACGCTCGATGATTATTCGCATGCGAGTTGACGGTAAACTTCGTGATATGGTTCCGCCTGCCAGGAAGATGCAGGCTGCGGTAATCGCGAGGATAAAAATTCTCTGTAAGATGGATATCGCAGAGCGGAGGCTCCCGCAGGATGGTAGATTTAAGCTAAGAGCGAAGGGCAGGGCAATCGATGTCCGTGTTAATGCTCTTCCGACGATATACGGCGAAAAGATAGTTATGCGTATTCTTGATTCATCTTCGGTCAATCATGATATCAATACGATCGGTTTCGAGCCGAGGCTTTTAAAAGAGTTCAAGGCTGTGCTCGAACAGCCGCATGGTATCGTGATAGTGACAGGGCCGACCGGTAGTGGTAAGAGTACGACGCTTTACAGCGCGCTTAGCTATCTGAAAGATCCGACAATGAATATCACAACGGTCGAAGACCCGGTCGAGTATCGTCTTGGCGGGATCAACCAGGTGCAGGTCAAGTCTGAGATCGACCTCACATTCGCATCTTGTCTTAGAGCGATACTTCGTCAGGATCCGGATGTGGTTTTGATCGGTGAGATTCGTGATAAAGAGACAATGGAGATTGCGATGCAGGCGTCACTGACTGGTCACCTTGTTCTCAGTACATTCCATACGAATGACGCTCCGAGTGCGATAAGCAGGTTTACTTATATGGGGCTGGAGAGGTATTTGCTGGCTTCGTCGCTTAACCTGATCGTAGCTCAGCGATTGGTAAGGCGGATATGTGAGAAATGTAAAGAGCCGACCCAGTATCCTGAAGAAGTCCTTCAGAGGTTAAAGATCACCTCGGAAGAGGCTGATAAACTGACGCTTTTCCATGGCAAGGGATGTAATAACTGCGGCGGATCGGGGTATCGGGGCAGGCTGCCTGTGTTCGAATTTCTGATGATAGATAACGATATAAGAGAGGCGATCGTCAGCGAGGCGACCGAGGCGGAGATAAGAAAGGTATCTCGCAGCAAGGGTTACGGCGGATTGCTGGAGAGCGGAATTATAAAAGTAAAAGAAGGATTAACTACTCCGGAAGAAGTTCTTGGAGTGACTTTTGCAGAGAGTGTATCGTAGCAGAGTCCAATAATCTTCCAGTAGGGTAATAAAAACCGCAGGGTCAGAGTAATAGTGTGAGGAATTTGATTTTGCTAAAGGCAGTTTATATACGGGTCGATGGATTGACTAAGGTCTTGAATTGACTAAAGAGAGCGCTTTATGGGAAAGTACCAATACATAGCCAGAGACACATCAGGCAAACGTAAAGAAGGAACTCGCGATGCCGGTAATGCCGGTGACGTTCTAAGCTGGCTTAGAGAGCAGGATTTAACTCCTATATCAGTTGATTCTGTGTCCAAGGCGGTAAAGCAGGAGATTGTTGTTAAAGGCCGTCGTAAGAAGATCAAATCGGCTGACCTGGCGGCGTTGTGCTGGCAGTTGACGACAATGATAGAGGGTGGAATACCTATTACTACAGCGCTGGAGACAATATCAGATGACGTAGATAATATCAATCTCCAGATTATATTGAAGAAGATCCTGGAAAAACTCCACACTGGTCAGACGTTCTCTGAGGCATTGGAGAATTTCCCGAAGGTCTTCAATCCATTGTCGATTGCGATGATACGAGCGGGTGAGACCGGCGGTGCACTTCCGGCGACGATGAAACGACTGGCAGAATATTTTGATAATAAAGACAATCTCAACAGGAAGATCAAGGGGGCGATGGCCTATCCTGCTTTCGTGATGATATTTGTTATCGGTATAGCAGTATTTATCATGGCTTTTATTATTCCGAGATTTAAAGTTATCTTCGAGCAATTTGACGGAGAACTCCCGGCATTTACCCGGGGCTTTATGGGCTTTTATGATGTAATGCGATTTAATGCTCATTTCATTATCGGCGGAGTAATTTTTATAGTAATTGCATTTTCGATATTTAACAAAAGCCAGAAGGGACATCATTCGGTATGTAAGTTTGCACTGAGTTCGCCGTTATTCGGCAGGTTGATAACCCAGGGCTTTATAACGACCTTCTGTCGTACGATGAGTACACTGGTTGGCGCGGGTGTATCGGTATTAGAAGTATTCGATATTTTGTCGAATATGACAAATAACACGGTAATACGGGCGGCTATCCGGGATACGCGTGAAAGAATTGTCGAAGGAGCAAATTTATCAGCAAGTTTGTCGAGTACAGGCTTTTTCCCTAATCTTGTGGTTAAAATGATGCAGGTGGGAGAGGAAAGCGGGTCATTATCGAGGGTTTTAGAACGCACAGCGGACTATTATGACCGTAAAGTTGACTCTCTGGTTAAAACGATGATGAGCCTTATGGAGCCGATAATGATCGTATCGGTTGGTGCGATCGTACTGGTTGTAGTGTTTGCACTATATCTGCCTATATTTACCATGAAATAAAGTACAAAAATACCAGAACTGACAGGATTGGTGTTTGGAAATAGCCGATTATGAGAACATAGATTATATAGAGGCTTTTTAAACGTGAAAAGAAACAGAATTTAACTTACTTTTTGGAGAGGCTGAAAAATGGAACGCAGAAAAGGATTCACACTAATTGAATTAATGGTAGTTATCCTGATCGTCAGTATTCTGGCTGGTGTAGCCATACCTCTGATGCAGGGTAGAATCGACTCAGCAAAGTGGTCGGAAGCTAACGCCGCAGCCGGTACAGTTCGCACAGCAGTCCGTGCTTATCACGCAGAAAAAGGCGCCACAGCATCAGCTACCCTTGCGAGTAAAGCTATGGATGATTCAACTACCCAGGGATTACTGGGCTTTAGTTCGACGGACCTTACTGGAACGTATTTTGTGCCCGGAGATTATGTGATCACCAGTGTAAGTGGTACCGGTGTTGCGGTCATAACAGTAACCGCAAGTCAGAGTAATGCACCTGGTGTTAGTGATGGTGACAGTTACCAGCTCGAAGCAGATGGTGACTGGGTCAAACAATAAGAGAGAGTAAATAGTTAATGTTTGAGAAAAGCGAATATGTGCTCTGAAGGAGCATGTATTGGGCGAGGGAGATTTGCCATGTCTTCCATTAGAAGAAATAAGGCAGGCACGACATTAATAGAACTAGTGGTAGCTATGGTCATACTGGCCGTAGCTGCCATTGGTGCTTTGTCTTATGAGTACCACGCATCCAGCCACTATCGCATAGCTCAACGGGAGATGATCGCAACGCGTACCGCCCAGATGGTATTAGAAGACTGGAAAAGCAGCGGCGGCAGTAGTGATTATGATCCGAGGAATCTTGGCGTAGGATTTGAGCGGTCAAATACCGACAGTGATCTGTACTTGATAGAGGTGGATGAGCTTCCAATACAGGTGCGTGTTTTCTGGCGAGATATAGACAATGATCCTGTAGCAAGCGTAACACTTAGAGAGATAGGTATTATTGTCAGATGGCGTAGTGATTTTTCGTCTAACAGCCCTGGTGCAAGCGATCCGCGTATGACATTATCGACATACGTTAGGCTTGACGCTGCTGGCGGCTAAGAAGGAACGGGAATGAATATGGGTAATATAAGAAGAAATCAAGGTGGTTTTTCCTTAATTGAGCTTCTTGTGACAATGTCGATGAGTTTGATAGTCGCGTTGGCAGTGGGCAGTCTTCTGGTCGGCGGTCAGCGCAGCTGGAATAAAATGTACCGCAGCGGTAACAGCCAGATCAAACAGGATGCCCAGGCACTTATGATAACGTTTGGCAGTGTAGGGCGTAAATCCAACCGTCTCGACTATACTATATATAAAGAATCATCCGGTAATTATACTAAATCCACTCCATTGACATCGAATACTCTGGAAGTGGTTTACGGTGACGCGGTGGAATTCCGGTACTGGGACGCATCGAGCCCTGAAGCATCCCTGCTTGATGTCGATAATACGGGGACGCATTACGCATTCTTCTATATAGCTGACGGTAATATGTTAAAAGTCGATTACGGCGAAAATCCACCTGGTGCAATCCCCGGCGGCAGCGGTTCACGTAATACATCAAATATAACTACTGAAATACTGGCCAGGAATGTTCATCCTGATTCAGATGGCGCTTTCAATCATACAACAATAAACCGCGTAGGACAGGGCTGTATCAGGATCAATGTTACGCTTGTTGATGCGGATGATCCAAATGAGACCATTCGAGTGCTCACAAGCACACTACCACGAAACATCTGGCCGCGCTAATTTAAAGCGGGGGGATATGAAATTGAAAAGAGCAAGGTCCGGCTCAATACTTGTGTTAGTAATAGTCTCACTGCTGGTATTGGCATTTCTTGGTTTAGGTTTAATGAAAGTAGCTGCAGGTGTGAGGCACCAGGCTATCCAGACCAAGAACGAGGCCACAGCAATGCTGGCTGCAGAGGCCGGCTATGAGCAGGCGGTATTTAAGATGAGCCAACAACCAGATATGCTTCAGGCTCTGGATGATCCAACTTTCGAGTCGAGCGGTGTTATCGAATTCGATGATGTTAAATGCTCTTATGACATAGAATTTCATACCTTTATGGATTCCAAGCCGGTCTATAGGATCATTTCCGTAGGTCAAAGCGGTGAATTCAGCAAGACTGTCGATGTCTATGTAGTACAAGCGGTAAGCGGCTGGGATATGGGTATGTGCCGGGTGCCGAGCTCGTCGAGTGGTACTTATAAAGTGAGTTATGCTGACGGTGAGATAATTGATATACCTATACATATCAATAATCTTAACGATAGCCCGGATGAGCGTGATATATACATATCAGGCAGTCCGGATTTTCTCGATGTTGTAGATATGGGGGAAGGCAGAAAAACCAGCGGCGGCAGTGATAAATACGATGCAGTGATGGACCTCTTTGACGATGCCGGTATTAATTTTGATCAGCCTGACAGCAAGATAACAAATGGGTCAGCAGTTTTGCAAAAGATTCAGCGTTTCAAGGACAGCACCAAAGCTAATTTCTCTTTTACTCCCAATGGTCAAGCTGGAGTTTCGAATAGTCAAGATGCGGTTCAGTTGGAATTTTTCGTTGAAGGCAGTATTGGCAAAGTAAGAGTTACAAACAACTGTACAGTACGTGGCTTTAAACAATCCAGCGACAGCAGGACATGGGATTACCGGATCAAGCCGGGGACGAGCGATCAGTATGAGAGATATTATATATATTCATATCATGTGATGCCGGATGATGCAGTGAGTACCGGTGAGCGTAAAACTTATAATATAGAAGATTCATACGTAACGCAGTCATACGGCGGTGTCGAGTCAGAAGCGGGTGGTCAGATATTTGTTCAAGGCAATGTGATAATCGGCGGTGACAAGACTTCGCATAGTGGTAACCAGCTGCTCAACGGTAAGCTGACAGTGGTCGCAACGGGCAATATCTGGATAGCCGATTCACTGCTGGTGGATGGCGCCAAAGAAGGCAATGGTATGCCATCGCAAGATAATCCTAATATTCTCGGTCTGATCGCTCAGGGAGTTGTCAGGGTAGTCGATCCTGGTATGAGCAAATATGCTGGCTGGGAGAGCATACCCAGTGGTTATGACTACGTTCCGGTCGGTGTCAAGGATACGGGCAGCGGAGTAGAGGAGCATGACAGGCATCTTTCGGAGAGCACAATAATAGAAGCGGCGCTGACAATTGGCGGTGGTGGTTTCGGCGCGGAGAATGTAAGGCGCAGTTCTTATGGCGGCAGAAAAGAGTCGGGCTCTAACCCGCAGGATAAATTAGTTTTGCGAGGTACTATATCAGAGGCGCTTCGAGGGGTGGTAGGTCTGATAGGCAGCGACGGATATCTAAAACGTTATTATATGGACAGGCGACTGCTTGAGGGTATCCTGCCGGGCGATTTCTGGCTCAAGGGCAAATATATACCTGCGCCTGCCGGGTGGCATGATTATAGGAAGTAATGCCTGTAAATTCGAGTCAAATGTGCTGGTTCAGTGCATGTTATAAGTGGCCGATAATAAAAAGGCTGAGTTGGGTGAACTCAATAAATTTCAGTTAAACTATGATGAGGTTTGATATGAGTTATCGTATAAGACAAAAAGGTTCGGTTCTGGCTTTGGTTTTGATATCTATCATTATTCTTACAGTGACAGGTGTCGCATTGATGACGGTTTCTTATGGCGTTCGTCATCAAGCTATCAAGACCAAAAATGACGTTATTGCGATGCTGGCTGCGGAGGCTGGGTATGAACGTGCGATATTCAGAATGAGTCAGGAAATTGACCTTTTGACACTTTTGAAGAAAGGTGAATTTGTTACCTCTGAGACTATAGAGGTGACAAAGCCGGACGAATCACAATATGACGGTGACGATTCGGAGCAGGTTGGCACGGTGACATATAAGATAAGCCTGGATTCATTTGTCGGATCGCGCGCTGTTTATCGTATTCAGGCAACGGGTCAGTGTGGTGAGTTCAGCAGGACCCTGGATGTTTATGTGATGCAGGCTGTTAGCGGCTGGGATATGGGAATGTGCCGTATTCCAATGGGCAGAACAAGAACCTCACCAGTATATTATGTCTCCGGTGAAGTAATCGATATGCCGCTTCATATAAACAGCTACGGTGATTATTTTGACTCTTATCGTGATATTCATATATCAGGCTCGCCGAGATTCGATGAGCAGATAACGATGAGCGAGTCAAGATATTCATCCGGCAATTCGGATAAGTATTCGAGTGTTATGCATTTGTTCAATGACGGTATCTTGTTCCTGCAGCCGAGCAGCCGTATTATGGATCGTGACGCGGTTCAAAACAAGGTGGATGCTTTCAAGTCCACTCTTCAGTCACAGAAACCGCAGTATGTATTCAAGCCTTATAACCCTGAAGCACGTCGTGTGTCCAGAGCGGAACATGCGGTACAGCTTGAATTTTACGTGGAGAACGGCCAGGGCAAAGTTCGCATAACTGATGATTGCGTTGTCAAGGGCGGAAACGCGGGTACGTATGACTATAAGATCGACACCGGCTCTGCGTCACTTCGGTTTGATAAGTACAATATTTACGGCTATCACTATATCCCTGCGAACGCGGTAGCAAGCGGTAAAAGGAAAACACATAAAGTAAAAGACACTTATGTCAAGCCCAAGTACGGCGATATAGAAGGTGAGCCGGGCGGGTATATATATGTCGAAGGTAATGTCGTGATCGGTGGTAACAGGAGTGATCACAGCGGTAACCAGGTTGTTAAAGGACGTATTACTGTCGTAGCTACCGGGAATATATGGATAGCTGATTCGGTTCTGGTAGATGGTGAGCATGATTCCAGTGGAGTTCCTAAAACGGACAATCCGAATATTCTCGGTCTTGTCGCCCAGGGTGTTATAAAGGTGGTCGATCCCGGTCAGAGCGATCGTTTAGGTATAGATACTAAGCCGGGACTGGAATACGAGCCGATAGGCCTGGTAACACAAGTACGCGGTCGTCGTCGTGGCCGCAGGGGTCGAGGAGGCGGTGCGGTAAGATATGACTGCAAGCTACCGAAATACACAACCTTAGAGGCCGCTATAACTGTTGGCGGCGGCGGATGGGGCGCTGAGTATGTTGGCCGGCGAAAAGATAACGGCAGCGGAAATAACTATATTGTAGTTCGCGGCGGAATAACCGAAGTTGTCCGCGGAGTTGTCGGCTCCGGTAGTAATGGATATAAGAAACGTTACTATCTTGATGAGCGTGTACTGCAGGGTATCTTGCCTGGTGATCTGTGGCTAAAGGGCAAGTATATCCCGGCACCTGCGGGTTGGCATGATTATCGGTCCAATATTTAAAGGCTGTAATTTTTACCAAAGAACATCGCGAGGCCAGGCTTTATGCCTGGCCTTTTCATTGAAATTATTGGACGTATGGCATAGTTCAATAATTATCATATTAACCTCACAATAGTCTAAATTCTCCCTAAGCGACATCTCTTTTGTGCCGATTAAACTATCTGTAACGGCAGTAGAATTAAGTTTTTACATGCCGGTTACTTAAAGAGGCAGGTTTTTAAAGTCAAATTCGGAAAGGTGGATGACTTTGGACTGGAAAAATATATTAAAACTCGGCGGCGGTACTGTGTTCGGCCTTGATGTAGGCTCGTCATCAGTCAAGGCTGTACAGGTTCGCCGCGAGGGTGATACATTCAAGGTGGTCGCCGCGGGTAAGGTCGATATAGGGGCCAGCGAAGAAGAGGGAGTTGCGGCAGAGAATATCAGGACAGTCAAGGCGATACATGAAAGTTGTGATCAGGCTGGTATCAAAAACCGTTACGCTGTTTGCAGCGTGTGCGGGCCTGAGGTTGCGGTTCGTTACTTTAAGTTCCCTGATCTTTCAGCAGATGAGCTGGCAAGTGCTATACAGCTCGAAGCTGAGCAGGTTTGTCCGTTCAGTCTCGAGAATGCTGTGGTAGATCATCAGTTGGTACCTGATGGCACGGGCGGCAGGCGAGGAGTTTTGGTGGCTGCGACTAATAAAGTTGTCAACAGGGTAAACAGGCTCGTCAAAGAGGCTTCGTATAGTCCTGTACTGATGGATGTTGACGGTTTAGCTCTGCTCAATTGTCTAAATTGCAGTGAAGGCCAAGAACAGGGTAAAGCAGCATCAATACTTAATGTCGGCAATGCCTATAGCAACCTGATAATCGCGGGTGAGAATTCGGTGCCTTTCGTTAGAGACTGCACCTATGCCGGCAAGAGCATAATGACATCGCTGCATAAGCAGACAGGATTTGAGCTTGAAAGACTTTTGAATATCCTGTTCCATGATGACAATTTCGAGGAACAGCAACTGTTAAACAGCGCACTTGAGATAGCATGCGAAGGATTGATACAGGATATAACGAGCACGCTGAGATTTTACTCTGCCCAGAAAAAAGAGCTTTATACGGAAAAGATATACGTCTGCGGCGGATTTTCACGGGCGAAAGGATTTGTTGAGATACTTAACGAGCAGCTTCCAGCGACAGTAGTGCTTTGGGATCCTTTTGAAAAGATCGAATGCGACAGTAATTGTGTGGGTAAGGAACTGATTGAAAAGGAAGGGCCAACGCTTGCAGTAGCAGCTGGTCTGGCAATGAGGTCGATATAACATGTACACGATAGATCTACTAAAAGGACAGGGCGTTCCGGCAAGGAGTAAACCCGAGGGTATCCTTATCATGGCTATAACAACGATTGTTCCGGTCGTGATCGCGATAGTGATGCTCTATGTTTACATGAACACCAAGGTGACTATCAGCTTATGGGAAAATGAGATCGCGGGCTTTGGGAAAAAGACCGAGGCTTTGAGCAATTATCTTGAAACTCATGAGAATTATCAGCGTGAGAAGATCAGGGCCCAGCAGTGTATTGCTGAAACTGCTGAAGTTATAGACAGGTACCCGCAGTGGACGGATGTACTTGTTACATTGGTCAAGGACATGCCGCAGCCGTTGAAGCTCGAACAACTGACGGTTGATTCGCAGAATGTCAGGATAAAGATACGGGACAAAGAAAATCCCAAGAAGAAAAAAGATATAACCGTACCTTCAAGAGTTTTAAATCTTACCTTGACAGGAACAGCTGGATCGGAGACGGACAAGCTTGTAAGAGAGTACCGAGACAAGCTTCGTATATCACCGCTTTTGGCATCGAAGCTCGAGGATGTACCGGTTTCGCAGCAGGTTGACCTTGTCGATGGTCGTGAAATTATCCAGTATGAAATGAAGTGTATATTTAAACCACAGATATAGGTGCCGGGAAATGAATGTACCGAAAGAATATATTAAGAATACAGCTATGGTGTGGGTAGGGTTTTTGCTGTTATTCGTCTTTATTTATGCTTTTACCCTTAAGCCCCAGGTCAAGAAGAAGAATGCTCTTGGACAGAAGCTTCAACAGGCCAAGCAGGATTATGAAAACGTAGTTAAGATGTCAGATAAGGATACGCGAGATAAGTTGGCCAAAGAGATAGAAGAGCTTCGCGAGAAGATGAGAGGCTTTGTAACAGACATGGATGGCTCTGTTAATCTTACTTTCGATATCAGCCGGCTTGCTAAGAGCAGCAATGTTTCGGCTTTTAGTATTAAATCTCGTAATCATAAGAAGCTTTTCGATATCCCCGGCTGTAACGTGGTCGGCGAGAATCGTATGGAAGTAGATTTCAGGGGTGACTTCAGGCAGTTCGCAAGATTACTGAACCAGCTTGAACGCCATGACCCGGTAGTGTTCGTAGATAAGTTCTCGATCATGGACGACAGGACAGGTGAAGGAGCCAGTAATCGAATTAATATGGATCTTAGCGTTTTTGTTGAGAAGAAACAGGAAAGCTGATTATTTGAAAGAGTATTTTTAATGAAGATATTTGCCATAGCAAATCAAAAAGGCGGGTGCGGTAAGACAACGACAGCAGTCAATCTTGCCGGAGCTTTTGCTATGAGCGGCAAGCGGGTGTTGATTGTTGACCTCGATCCGCAGGCCCATTCCACACTTGGTTACGGCCACGACCCGGAATCACTGGACAAAACGCTCTATGACGCATTGATCAATCCGATGGTTAATATTCCGGATGTGATACTGGATACGAATTTGCAAGGGCTAAAGCTGGTGCCGAATAATCTGCTGCTTAGCGGTGTCGAACTGCAGCTGGCGTCGATATACGGCAGGGAATATGTTCTGTCTCAGCAGCTGAACCTGGTCAGTGAGGATTTCGATATTTGCGTTATAGATTGCTCGCCCTCACTGAACCTTTTGACGCTTAACGCTCTTGTTGCAAGTACGGATGTTATTATACCGGTGCAGACACATTACTATGCACTGGAAGGATTGAAACAATTGCTCGGGACGATCGATATTGTTCGTGAGCGTTTTAATAAAGATATTGAGATCAAGGGTATTTTGCTGACCTTTGTTGACAGCAGGACGATACTCAGCAAGCAAATTACCAATCAGATGCGGACGTTCTTTAAGGATACGGTTTTTCAGACGGTTATTCACCGTGGTGTACGACTGGCAGAGGCGCCTGGTGCCGGAGAGTCGGTATTAACGTACGCCCCGGAGAGTAAAGCGGCGTTGGAATATAATGCTCTTGCAAAGGAGATACTCGATGGAAAAGCAGAGGACTGGATTGCACAAGGAGATATCGTCGATATTCGACGGGGTGCCGTTGCCAGCGAACAGCAGGCAGGAATCGGAAACTAAAAATTCGACGGCGGGGCATTTACCTCCTCGCCCGATGGTGCCACCGACTCAGACTGCGGTTAATACGCCGGCCAAGGCGCAGGGGGCAGATGTTTCGGCTGATAAGCCCGCTGAGCCCGAGGTGCAGGTAAAAGAGAAAAAACAGAGCAAGCTGAAAAAGCAGTTGGCTCCGATCATTGAAATGGCTAAGCAAAAGATCCTGACCCCGCCCGAGGGTGTCAGTAAGCAAAAGCATATGACAATGCTGTGCCTGATGCCGGTACTTATGGTGATTACACTTTTTGTGTTCGGCAGAATGTTCCTTAAGTCCGGCGGTGTTAAGGGCAATAAAAACAATAAGGCTGATACCGTGGTTGTTCCTGTCGCTGCGAAGACCGAGATAGCGTGGCAGAAACCGCAGGTCTATCCCGAGAATCTTCGTGATCCGATGAACGAGAACTCGGTGACGACAGCTGTTGTTGATGTTCAAAATGCCGAAGTCGTTGACATCAGAAGCACGGTAGTCGTTCGCGGAATTGTTTACAGTAAAGACAATCCGGCCGCTGTGATCGGCACCGAAATACTCAGGGTCGGACATGTAGTCGAAGGAATTAAAATAATCGAGATCAATCCGGATAGTGTCACGTTTGAAAAAGACGGTGAGACGTGGACACAAAGGGTTGCTAACTAATAATTGTATAGAGGAGAGAAAAATGTATCAGAATAATAATCGGAAAGGAAAGAAAATGAAGTGGGCAAGAGGAATATTCGGAAGTTTAGCGATACTGTTGTTAACCACATGGTTGTGCGTTGCAGTTTACGCTGATGGTCTGGCATTGGAAGGGGAAGATGCGGAAGTTTTATCGACGCTGGAGCAAAGGATGCAGAAAAGGATCAGCGTTAATTTCCGCGCGACCAATATAGATGATGTTATCCGTATCATGGCTGAGCAGGCTGATGTGGATATTGTCAAGAGTCCGAAAGTGGTCGGAGAGGTTACTACTACATTGACGAACGTTCCACTTTCCGAGGCATTGACTAATATTCTGGCTGCCCATAACTACGGGTACGTTACCAGCAAGAATATGATCAGGATCGCCCCGATGGACGAGATCAATGAGCGTTCCGAAGTTCTGCAAAGCAGGATATATCGTATTACTTACGCTGATGTCGAGGATGTCGAGAAGGCGCTAAAGAAGTTTATCAGTAAGCGCGGCTCGATCAGTTCTAACTCGGGAACGAGTAATATTATTGTTACCGATACCGAGAGTAAGATCAAAGCTATCGACACATTCATTGCCGAGATAGACAGGATGACGCCGCAGATTCTTGTCGAGACTCGCATCTATGATATTACCTGTACCGACAGACTGGATTTGGGTGTCGAGTGGCAAGTTGGTAGAAAGGGCACCAGTGCTACTGATACTTTTGCAACAGATCCTACAACAGGGCCAAGAAATCCATTTGCAAGCGGTATTTTCAGCGGGACAAACGGCAAAACCGATAGTATGAATGGTTTAGTTAGATTTGGTTGGCTGAATTCAGCAATCGACATTGATATTTTGCTTAAGGCGCAGAAACAAGTTGTTAACGCCAAACTTCTTGCGAATCCGCGTGTTCTTGTGCTTGATAACGAATCGGCGAATCTTGATATAATCAGGGAAATTCCGTACCAGGAAATTACGGAGAGCAGTGACGGCGGCAGTATTGGTACGACAGCATTTAGAGAAGTAGGCGTCGCGCTGAAAGTAACTCCGCACGTAACACGTAACGATATGGTTCGTCTTCATATAATTCCTGAGTTCAGCGTCGAGGCGGGCGAGGTCGAGGTGCCGATAGGCAATTCGAGTCTTTCGCAGCCACAGGTTGACAGGCGTAAAGCTGAATCGACACTGCTGCTTAAGAGCGGCCAGACAATGGTGCTCGGCGGTCTTCGTAAAAAGGAAGTCGCTAAACAGGTCAACAAGATCCCATTGCTTGGTGATATTCCAATCGTCGGCTGGGCATTTAAGTCAACTGCTGAGGAGACAATTTTCAGTGAAATGGTTGTCTTTGTGACTCCTTATATTGTTTCAAGGCCTGGTCTCTCTGAAAGTGAGAAGAAAATTTATCAGCATACGGAATTTGATGGGCCTTGTCCGACTACAACGCAGGGCGAGGTTAATCCGGAATGTGTTAAAGAAGACTGTAGTCCACCTAAGAATACTCAGTCTTAAAAACTGCAAGCCCCGGTGTCCGAGCGATGTCGGGGCTTTTTAAATTAACTTAAAACTAAAATCTAAAAAATAAAAACTATTGAATCCCAGCTTCACTGGGATATTTTTTTTTAATTGTTTTCGTCTTTTTTGAGGTATAGAGTTTGGGACGGGAATGCGAATTCAATTCCTTCTGCTTCGAACTGCTTTTTAATCTCAAAATTCACTCTTTCGTTGACTTCCATATACAGCCACCAGTCAGGCGGTTTGACCCAGTATGTCATATAAATGTTCAAAGACCAGTCATTGAAATCACTGAAATAAACTCGCGGTTGTTTTTCATGAATGTTGTTGATCTCAGGAGTCTCGGCTAATATAGCTTTTATTATTTCGACAGCTTTGATGGTTTTTTCGCAGCTGGAATCGTAAGTTATCGTGATGTTGGATGTTCGCCTTATGAAAGGGCGTCTGCCGATGTTCTCTATAGCTGTGTTGGCGACGACACTATTAGGTATTGTTACCTGGTGGCCCGACAGTGTTCTTATCCTGGTACTTCTGAATCCGACGCTTTCGACAGGGCCGTCGTGCTCGCCGATCTTTATTCTTTCATCGACCTGGAAAGGACGGTCGGCAAAGATTGTGATCGAACCGAAGAAGTTGGCAACTGTATCTTTAGCTGCTAAAGCTATCGCGATACCGCCGACGCCGGCACCGAGCAGGATCGATTTTACATCCTGACCGAGAACGTTTTCTATGATGAACATCGCGGCGACAATGGCGATAGTTGTACGCAGTGATTTTCGGATCACCGGTACGAGCATATCGTCGAGCTTAGTTTCTGTTTTGCTCGTCCATTTGATAAGAAAGTGTTCGACGACATCGACGAGACGATAGATAGCATAAGCTACCGCTATCGAGGCGACAGCTTGCGCTATTTTTATCCATGCGTCTCCGACAGCGAGACGGATACCCGTCGAGTCATTGAAAAACAAACAAATCTTACTAACGTAAAGGCCAAGGGCAAAGAATACGACAAATATCGGTTTGCTTAAACTCTTTAGCGTGATAGTCGCGACGTTATCACCTATCCGTTTCTCTAAACGCTTACCGTAGCCTGCGATTAAAATCTGAATGATCTTGCCTATCGCAAGAGTTGCTGTGAGTACTATCAGTATAAGGCCGAATCGCCAGACGGGATTACCGCGGATGAGTTCATAGTTAATTGTTTTGTCCCAAAGACTGCTTTCGGCAAGTATGTTCAACATAAGTAAAAATCCTAAATACTAATTTCTAAATCCTAAAATCAAAGTATTTTTATAAATGCAGTTTCGTCACAGTGATCCTGTTTTGGGCAGCGGGCACAGTCGCTCCAGACCTTCATCGGCAAGTCGTTTTTGTCAACTTTTTCGAAGCCGAGCTTCTCAAAAAAGACCGGCTCGAGGGTCAAGGCGAAAAGTTTCTCCAGGCCGAGAGCCTTTGCGGACTCGGCGGCGAAGTTGATAAGGGCCTTGCCGACGCCGGCACCCATCTTTTTCTGGTCAACGGCCAGAGATTTTATCTCTGCCAGGTCGTTCCAGATTATCTGCAGGGCACAGCAGCCTACGATCCGGCCGTCGAGCTCAGCTACGCTGAAGGTTTGCAGGTTCTCGTAGATGTCCGTCAGGGAGCGGAAGAGCATCCTGTCCTGCTCTGCGTATTCGTTTATCAGTTGATGTATGGCCTTTACGTCTTTAATTTGTGCTTTTCGTACGTTCATAGCTGGGTATTTTAGGATATAGCTTCGATATTCACAATTCTTTTTCAATTTGTCCAGTCCATATGTGGCTGTATGTGGCTGTGCTAACCAACCCTATCATTCATGGCAGGGGTAAATTGCTTATATTAAAAAAGTTAGCGTTAAAAAAGGGAAATTTTTCTGGAAAAATCGGGCGAGTTTGTATATTGTATGGCGTTTAAACGGTCAGAAATTACGGTTTGTGGGCTTAGCTTGGCCCAAAGGATTGAGGTTAAGTTTAGTTAAATGCGATTTATACTTATCGACAAGGTGGTTGAATTAGAGCCCGGTAAGAAGCTTCGGGCTATCAAGAACGTCTCGCTCAGTGAGGAGTACCTGGCGGACCATTTCCCTACTTTTCCAGTATTACCGGGGGTTTTGCTGCTGGAAGGGCTCATTGAGTCGGCGAGCTGGCTGGTACGCAAGACGGAGAATTTTGCCCATAGTATGGTTTTACTGGAGCAGGCGGGGAACGTAAAATATAAAAGTTTTCTTGCGCCAGGCGGTCAAATCGAGTATACTGTCGAGGCTAAGGCTGTCGAAGAGAATATAAGCAGCTTTAAGGGCGTCGGGATGTGCGGTGATGAGGTTATCGTCGAGGCCCGGTTCGGGCTTAGGCATTTTAACCTGGCTGATAAGGATTCCAGGATGGCCAGGGTCGATGCCGAGGTTATAGATAATATGAAAAAACGCTGGGAATTATTGAAAGTTGGTTAATTTGTTAAATAGTTAATTGGTTAATTAGATACTGGAGGTCTAATATATTATGGCGATGAGTCGGGATGAGATTTTTAGTGAAGTGCAGGAAGTGTTAGTCGATGCTCTTGGTGTCGATGATGATGAAGTAACCGATAACGCGACATTGATGGGCGACCTTGGTGCAGAGAGTATCGATTTTCTTGATATAGTGTTCAGGCTTGAAAAAGCCTTCGATATCAAGATCCCAAGGGAAGAGTTGTTCCCTGCAGAGAGCCTGATGAATGAGGCTGATTTTGTCGAGAACGGCAAGCTGACCGAAAAGGGGTTGACGGCTTTGAAGGACGCGATGCCGCATACTGACCTTTCAGGTTTCGAGAGTGATCCGGATATTAATAAGCTCGGTGATCTGTTTACGGTGAGTTCTGTGGTTAACTTTATAGATATGAAGCTTAACGGCGCCTAAGGGAAATGAGCGTATTGAAAATATCAGCGGCAGGAATGGCAAAGCGTCATCCTGCCGTTGCGTTTAATAGAGGTGGTTATGCGCTGGATATGGATAGATAAGTTTACCGAGTTCGAGAGCGGCAAGCGGGCCGTATCGATCAAGAATGTGACGCTGGCGGAGGAGCATTTGCACGATCATTTCCCGGGCTTTCCGATGATGCCGGAATGTTTGATGATAGAGGCGATGGCGCAGACGGCGGGAATAATGGTCGGCGAGGCAGGGGATTTCAAAGAAAAAGTCATACTGGCTAAAGTAAGGAAATGCGTATTCCATGATTATGTAGTGCCGGGTGATACATTAAAGCTCGAGGCTGAAATGGAATCGTTGGCGCCGGAAGCTGCGAGTACACATGGAACGATAACACGCGACGGTGAAAAAATCGCCGAGATAAGTTTGATGTTCAGCCATATAGATCAGAACCTGGGTGGTAAGGAATTTCCGGAAGAGAATTTTGTGTTTACCGATACATTCGATTCGCTTGTTCGCGGTGTAAAGATATCAGGCAAGTAATAATGAGCAGAGCACGAGTAGTAATAACAGGTGTAGGTTCGATAAGTCCGCTCGGTAATACGACAGCTGAGCTTTGGGAAGGTTTGTGTTCGGGTAGGTGCGGGATCGGGCGGATCGAGGCGTTCGAATCGGATAATTTTCCCTGTCAGATAGCGGGCGAGGTCAAAGATTTTAAGATACGCAATTACATCCCAAAATCGTTTCGCAAGAGTACCAAGCTGATGAGCCGGGCTATCGGACTTTCGATAGCAGCTGCGAAAGAGGCATTCGAGG
>JANQHJ010000124.1 GCA_028282745.1 Sedimentisphaerales bacterium
AATATTCAAAATTCCCTTTGTAAATCTTAGTGCCTCTGCGCCTTTGTGCCTCTGCGCCTTTGTAACTTTTTTCAAAAATTTCCTTGACAAAACTACTGCCTTTTGTTATATAATAATCAAACATCGTAACAAGACCATTTTAACCTCAAAACCACGGAAAAAACCATGAGAATAAACAATTTTAATTCAATCTTTTGTGTTTTATGTGCTTTTTGTGGCTATTTACTCTGTGCTCTCCTCTTGGGGAGCTATAAATTCTATCGTGTAAATCCTGTTATCCTGTCAGAAACAAAAATATGCAAAACAAAGCCAAGCAAACCCAATTTAAATCAACACGAATCTAATTGACTCACATGTCATTGCGAGGCCACAAAGTGGCCGTGGCAATCTTGCTGTTTAGAATTTAGATATTAGCATTTAGATTTTATGCTAAATATTCTGTGTTCTCTGTGCCTTAAAAATCAGTGAAAATCCGTGCAATCCGTGGTTACTGAAAATATGCAAAACGAACCCAATTATGTTGATTTTTGTGCTTTATATGGCGATTCTCCCAAAAAACGAACCCAAACGAACCCAATTTCGTTTAGCACCACCATCTGCCTGCCCTCCGTAGTCTTGACGTAGGATGGGTGGGCCGGGAATAAAAAAATAAATAGGAATATGGAAATTTTTTGCTTGATCTATTATGGGCATATGCCCATAATAGATATGGGTTTGAAAAACTGGTAGTGAAATGACTTCCCAGGAATGACAAAAGAGATATCTGTGAACTCTGTGCTCTCTGTGGCCAAAAATTTTGAAAAGGAAATTATGAAGACTTATTTCGATTGTTTGCCCTGCTTCATTCGCCAGGCTTTAGAGTCCATGGGGATGGTATCGATTGATACCAATGTGCAGGTCGAGGTGATGCGGCGGGTATTTAAGATGTTAAGTGAGATCGACCTGACCGCTGCCCCACCGATTATGGGGATGTGGATACAGGACGTCGTCCATGAAGTAACGGGCATCGATGATTTTTATGTCGATGTCAAGCGCCAATGTAATGAACTCGGCAAACAATTCTACCCACAGATAAAAGAAAAGGTGCAACGATCTTCCGATCCATTTGAGACTGCGGTCAGGTTCGCGATAGCAGGAAACATAATAGACTTCGGCGTAAACCTAAATGGCGCTAAACGGCCTAATGTCGAACAGGCTATTGAAAAAGCTTTATCCTTCGATACAGGTTCAGCTGTTGAAAGTCTTACCCTGGAAGTGTCTAAGGCTAAGACAATTCTTTACATCAGTGATAATACCGGCGAGCAATTTTTTGATAAGATACTGCTGGAAGAAATGCCGATAGAGAAAATCGTTTACTCTGTTCGGGGTAAGCCGATTCTCAATGACTGCTTGATGGATGATGCAGTAATCGCTGGGATAGATAAACTCGTAAAAGTTATCGATAACGGCTCCGGCGCACCCGGTGTGATAATTGACGATTGCAATGAAGAATTCAGAAGTGAGTTCGACAAGGCTGATCTTATAATCGCTAAGGGCCAGGGCAACTTCGAGACACTAAACGAGTCAGATAAGAATATCTTCTTCATGCTAAAGGCCAAGTGTCCTGTCGTTGCAGATCACATCGGCTGTGATACGGGCACACCGCTACTACTTAAAAGTAAATATCAAAAATACGGAACCCCGACTAATCGGGATAACTGTTTTATTAAAGATAGCTTATGAAAGGGGTATAAAAATGCCACGTGGAGACGGAACAGGACCAATGGGAACAGGTACTATGACAGGCAAAGGTATGGGATATTGCGGCGGTAATGATAATCCTGGATCTACAGACCGCTGTAGCCGAAGATTTCGCAGGAGAGGTTGCGGTTCTGGAAACGGCCGCCGATTCGGATTCAATACAGATGCAAATCCTGAAACTGCTGATACCGGTCAGCAATTAACCGCACTGAAAAACAGAGCCCAATATTTAAACAACGCTTTAGATGAAACAACTAAACTGATCGACGAGTTAGAATCAAATCAAAGTCAATAGTAGTTAAGGATTCAGTTAATGCCGAGGCCCAGAAACAAAAGATGTATAGGTCGGATGCCGGCTTGCAGCTTTTATAAGCCGAAAGGTGCCCCTTTACGCACTTTGGAGCAGGTAAATCTAACCGTCGATGAGATCGAAGCGATCCGGCTGGTCGATATGGACCGAATGTATCAGGCAGAGGCGGCTGAGCAGATGAAAGTGTCGAGGCAGACGCTCGGACGGATATTGGAATCGGCACATAAAAAAATCGCCGATGCCTTAGTGAACGGTAAGGCATTGTCGATTGAGGGCGGGACATTTGAATTGGCTAAAGGTTGCGGTAAACATGGTCTTGGACGGGGGCACCGACGAAGCGATAAATCATAATTCGAAACCAGCTATAGTAGTTTCACAGCTGGGACATTTTGAATTTTGGATAAGGTTCTGCTGGATGCTGTATCCAAAACGCTCTATGAGAAGCTGTCCGCAGTTATAACAAAAAGTACTCTCCGACCTTGAGCCGGGGATGTTACCCGGATAGACATATCGCAGGCCAGCGGCTTTACCAATCTGCTCGGCGCGGGCAATAGTCTCGACCGATGTCGGATGAGAATCGAGATATTTATACTGTGGAATGAACCGGCTGATATGCCACGGCACATCAGGGTGAGCTTCGGTGGCGAGAAAATCGGCGATTCTTTTCAGCTCGTCATCGGAATCATTTTGGCCCGGCACTATGAGCGTAGTGACCTCCAGCCAGATATTAGTTTGGTTGGCGATGTATTTAATATTATCGAGGACCGGCTGGAGCCTTGCTTTGCAAAGGTCCTTATAGTAATCGTCACTGAAAGATTTGAGGTCGATGTTAATACCGTCGAGCCATTGTTTTACAGAGTCAATAGCCTCTTTGGTCATGTAGCCGTTACTGACAAAGACATTGACAAGGCCTTTTTCTTTGGCGAGAGTTCCTGTCTCGGCGCATAGCTCCATAAAGACAGTTGGTTCGGTATAAGTGTAGGCAATGCTCCTGCAGTTACTTTTCAGAGAATAGGCAACTATTGATTCAGGGCTAAGAGCAGTGCCCTCGACAAGTTCACCCTCGATAAGAGCCTGGCTGATATGGAAGTTCTGACAAAAATCACATCGGAAGTTGCAGCCGACACAGGCTATCGAAAAACTTGACGAACCGGGCTGGAAATGGAAGAGCGGCTTTTTCTCTATAGGATCCGGATTGGCGGCGCAAACTTTGTCATAGTTAAGAGAGTACAGAGTGCCGTCGATGTTTTTTCGAACTCTACAATGGCCGAGTTTATCTTCGTTAATCAGGCATCGGAAATTGCAGAGCTTGCACTGGACTTTTTTATCCTCTGCAGGATCCCAGAAAATTGCTCTTTTCAAGCCGGGATTGTTATTCTGTTTCGACATCGCTATAGGCCCGGGCCAGAATTTTAATCGGGTGGAGAACGGTTTTGTCGCTAATATGCTCTATCTGCATTTTGCAGGCGGAACATTCGGTCAGTACACATTCGACGTCTGATTTTTCGAGTGTCCTTTTAAGAGTTGAAGCGATACGGGCGGAGAGTTCGTAGTTTTTCTTCTGCATACCGAATGTACCGGCGATACCGCAGCAGCCTGCCTGCAGTTCCATTACCTTCGAGTTGCATATCTTCGCAAATAGCTCGATAGTGGCCCTGCCGTTTCCGACGGCACAGAGGTGACACGGCAAGTGGTATAGATATGTTTTCGCTTCACATTCTTTTGGTTTCTGTAATTTACCATGTTTATAGAGGTCGAGCAGGTATATCATCAACTCGTCAGTATTACCGGAGACCAATTTGGCATCATCGTTCCAGACGAAATTTTTGATTTCATCCTGCAAACAAACAACGGCACTGGGCTCGGAGCAGATAATTTTATAGCCTTTACGCACAGCATCGGCGAGATGCCTGACGCTATATGAAAGGTCGGCAGTAGCTCGTTTTGCATCGCCATAGCAGACAGCGGGTAATGGTGCCGGTTTTTGTTTAGGTACAATAACATCTATGCCGTTACGAACAAGGACATCGAGCACGGCAAAGCCGAGTTCGTGGTCGTTCGAGTTGGCATAAGTGTCAACAAAGTAAGCAACCTTATCTATTGGTTCTTCAATCGGTGGACAGGATTTCAGGTATTTCTGAGCTGCTTTTATAAAAGAACCGCTTTCGAACTTCGGCAGTGAGCGTCTTTTATCCAGACCCGCTGATTTTTCCAGCACCCATTTCGTTATCGCCAAGTTGGTAACAAAATTCGAGATCGGTTTAAAGGTAGTGCCGGAACTGCTTAAGAAACGATTATTACTTAGCACTATTTCCGGAATGCGAAGTCCTTTGCGTTTGACATATTCGCTTCTTGCGGCGCCGATCAGCTTGGAAACATCAACGCCCGACGGGCATTCAAGTGCACATGCTTTACAATTAATGCAAAGGTCGAGGAATTTTCTAAAATCGGCAGACTCGAAATCCTTTTCATTCATCTGCCCTGTCGTCCAAAAACGCAGTATGTTGGCCTTTGCTCTTGGGCCGGCAAGCTCATCGCCAATCGCTCTATAGACAGGACAGAATCTCAGGTTATCAGCATGAGAAGTACAAAGGCCGCAGCCGTTACATTTTTCGAGCTCTTCATTAAGCTCGTCCATATCCATGCGGAGTTCACCGGCTATCTTTTCGGGCCTTACCTCGAATGAAGCTCTTAAGTTCCGGGTCATAACGTCTGGATCGTCAGAGATGATCTTCCCGGGATTCATAATGCCATCGGGATCAAATATCATCTTAATTTGCTTTAAGAGGTAGTAAAATTTATCGCCGTACTGTTTTTTGACAAAGGAAGCCCGGACGAGGCCATCAGCGTGTTCACCACTAATGGAGCCGCCAAGTGACCATGCTAAGGCAAAGACATCATTAGCAACGTTGATCATTTTCTGTACGTCAGACGGGTCGCTAAGATCGAGATAAGGCCTGACGTGCAGTTCTCCGTCGCCGGCGTGGCCGTAAAGTGACATTTGGAAATCGTACTCGTTGGCAATACTTTGTAAGCCTACGATATATTTCGGCAGCTGTTTGTTGTCAACCGAAACATCTTCAATAAATGGGATAGGTTTTTTGCCGCCCTTGATACGATTCAGAAGAGGCACGGCATCTTTGCGAGCCTTCTCGAGGCGCTGCTGTTGTTCGGAATCAGTTATCAAAGAGTGTCCGGTAGCAAGGCTGCCAACAGCATCGATTGTATTACGGGTTTTTTGTTTTGCCTCGGCCAAGTTATCGCCAATTTGCTCTACGATAATAACCGCATGGGCGTCGGCTGGTAAAATATCATTGTACTGAGGATAAGCCTCTCTGGCGACGTTGAGAAAGGCTTTATCTATCATTTCGCAAGCTGAAGCTTCTGTATCAACAATAAGAGGTACTGCTTTGGCAGCGTCGAGAATTGATTTGAATTTGAATTGAACGAGCACCTTTGAAGCCGGGACAGGCACTGTTCGCAGAGTTATTTCAGTAAAGACGCAGAGCGTTCCTTCGGAGCCGGCAAGCAATTTAGCTATATCTATAGAATCATCGCTGCAAAGGCCTGCTATGGTGTAGCCGCTTCTATTGCGGTTGGTTCTGGGCAGTGCTTTTTCGATAACATCGTGGTTTTCTGTTAAAAGCAAATGGCACTGTTTGGCAATGTAGTCGAGAGTTTCAGGATTTTGCTGGTTCGGTCTAAAATCATTTTTGAATTCGACCAAAGTGCCGTCAGCGAGTACGGCCTGTATGCTTTCGACATAATCGCCAATATAACCATATTGAAGCGAGTGTGAACCGGTTGCATTATTAGCGACACAGCCTCCTATTGTCGCCCTGTTGGCAGTCGATGGATCGGGGCCAATCTTCCTGTTATAGGCAGTTAAGGCATTGTTGAGCTGGTCAAGAACGACGCCCGGCTGGCTGGCAGCGGTTCGGCCGTCATCGGAAATCCTGATGATACGATTCATGTGGCGGTTCGTGTCGAATACGATGCCGGTCGTTAAAGATTCCCCTGCTACGCCGCTACCGGCGCCTCGTGCTGCTATGGGGATGTTATTTTTATGGGCATATTTGACGACAGTAATAACATCCTTAACATCCATAGGTGCAACTACACAAGCAGGCAGGATCTGGTATATACTTGCATCGGTAGCGTAAGCGGCTCGGTGAATTACATCGTCATACACATCACCGCGGACAATGCGCGTCAGGTCATCAGCAATGTTTAGCTTTTTTTGATCTTCCATTGTAGCTACTGTCTAAAGTCTTCCGGCAGGAATTGCGATTTGAGCTCTTCGCCTCCCATCCTAATTACGGCGAGGTCGTCTTCGCTTACCTGGCCTTTAATGAATTGCTGTACCGCTGGATGTGAATGATTTTCTATATGGTCAGCATCGCCGTCAGCGATGATTTTGCCATGATGCAGCATAATAATTCTATCGGCAACTTTGTAAGCACTCTTCATGTCGTGAGTGACAACAACGCTGGTCAGGCCGAGGCCGTTTTTGAGTTTTAGTATCAATTCGTTGATGATATCAGAGCGGATAGGATCGAGGCCGGTTGTCGGTTCGTCGTAAAGAATTATCTCGGGATTCAGTGCAATTGCACGGGCGAGAGCGACACGCTTTTTCTGGCCGCCTGAGAGATTGGCGGGGAAATACTCCTGGAAGCCGTCCATCCCGACCAATGCGAGCTTGATTTTTACCAGATCGTCAAGGCCGCTATTTTTGTTCACTTTGTAGTGCTGCTTTACCGGAAAGAGGATATTCTCTTTAACGCTCATACTGTCGAACAAAGCGCCGCCCTGGAACAAGAAGCCATAGTTCGTGCGTACTTTTCCTAATTCATCTTCACTGATATTGTCAATTCGATTGCCCTTGAAATAGACCTTGCCGGTTGTCGGACGCAACAGGCCAATCATGTGCTTAATCAAAACAGTCTTACCACAACCACTGGGGCCGATTATAACAGTCGTTTTGCCGGGCTCAATGGCCATTGAAATGTTATCGAGCACTAACAGGTTGCCGAACTTTTTTGTGACGTTTTTTATAACTATGATTCCGTCATCTTTTGATACCGGGCCATTGTCAAAAACCGGAATATTTATAAGTTCTTTTTCAGTCATTTTATTTGAGACGCCTATTTAAATTAATAGTATATAACAAAAAGAAGACAAATGCCGGTTTTGACGATTAAAAAAGTTCCTTTTATTCATTAAGTTAGAGACCCTAAGCTATAAGAGAGAAACACCTGGCCAGAGCGTGTTATAAATAGCCTTGAATATTACGCCCATAGCAAAATTCAACGCGAGGATAGAAATGAAGCTTGCAACGAAGGCCTCTGTACAGGCCCGGCCAACGCCTTCGGCTCCTTCGCGGCAATGGAATCCCTTATAGCAACTAATAGAAGCGATCACCCCTCCAAAGAAAAATCCTTTAATGACACCAATGGAAAGATCCCAAAACTCAACACCAGTCGCACTGAAGGTCCAATACGCCCTACTATTAATACCAAGTTGAACGACCGACATGTAGTAACCGCCAATGATGCCAAGCAGGTCAGCGTAAATGATGAGTATCGGAGTTAAGAGCAAACAGGCCAAAACTCTCGGAGCAACAAGGTGACGGATTGGATCAGTTCCCATGCTTCGGACGGCTTCTATCTGCTCGGTGACCTTCATCGTTCCAAGCTCAGCGGTCAGCGCACCTCCGATTCTGCCGGCGAGCATAACGGCAGCTAAAACTGGGCCAAATTCCTTCACTACTGAAATATTTATCAAAACGCCGAGACGCTCTTCCATTCCGACAGAAGCTAATGTGCCGTGAGTCTGTATGGCAAGTGTCATTCCGACGAAAGCACCGGTGACCATGATAACGGAAACGCTTCGAACTCCGATGATATACATCTGGGTCCATATAAGCTGGTAGTATTTTGAGTGAAACAGATTCCTGAAAGATGCGACTAATCCGGCCCAGATGAACCTTGCAGCCCTACCGATATTATTAATGTCCGCTATTGTTTTTGCCCCAAAGGAGCCTAAAACAGATTCAACCATTTTCGGGTTCCAAAATAATCATCTAACCAATGAAGTCGCATGCGAAACTCCATTAGAGATTATCATTGATTAAGGCCCGGCAGTCAACAGGAAATGCTGATGGCGAAATGGCATATCTTAAAATGGGCTATTGCTTTTTGTCATAGCGTTTTCTTTTGTAGTCTTTCATCTTCTGAGCGTATTCGCTCATAGAGCTTTGGGCCTGTTGGAGTTTTTCTGAGCGTTGAGGGGGGTTTTTCTTTTCCCGCTGATCCATAATATAGTTATATATGTAGTAAGCAACCCAGCATACGATCATAAGCGGGATGCCGATGAACATTACATATTTATACCATGTCATATTTAAAGCTCCTTATCTCGACCCATTGAATAGCGGCTAAATTAACATTTAGGCTAAAATGTGGCAAGTCAATAATGTATAGGCAGCGGGGATTGATTTGTAGTAGTAAAAAAAAGCCGCATTTAAATGCGGCTTTTAATGCTGGAGTTACTTATTCATTTTCATATGCCGGTTTCTACAGGCTCTGGTTCAAGTTCAGGAGTCTTGACAGTAACACGTTTTCTCCTTTTGACAGTTCTGTTTTCCGGATTGAAAGTTTTGTCGCTCAGCGCAGCCTGAAGTGCCTGGGCAGCGTCAGCAGCGAACAGGTCAGCTCCTATCTCTTCCCAAAGCCCCTCGGCTCTATTAAATACTCCGCCGGAGAGCATAATTCTTAGATCAGGCCAGGCGTCTATCGAACGTATTTTATCGACGAGCTGGCGAATTTCGGGTGCCTGGATCGGTTCAGCACCGTATATTACGAGTAATTGCGGTGAGACGCCGTGTATGTATTCGAGAATATCATCGTTATTTAAGCCTCCGCCAACAAAGCGAACCTCCCAGCCGTCGCTTTCGAAAAGGTCAGCCATCATCTGAGCCCCGAGTTCCTGTATCTGGCTCTGCGCACAACAGATGACGACTTTCTTATTATTTTCATCCTTATGAGGCAGCTTGTTCTGGAGCTGGTCAATAATTGTACGGTTAATTCTTGTAGCCAGATGCTCCTGAACAACATTTATCTTGTCAGCTCTAAATAGATTCTCGATCTCAACCATGACAGGCCAGATCATATCAACATAGATGCTGTGGGCTGGGACGCCGGTCTGCATTGCTTCTTCCACTACCGACCTGCTCTTCTTGCGATCCCCGGAAAGTAATGCGACCATGTATTTCTCTAAAATGCTTTCATTGATCATTATGCTACCTCACTAATTATAGAATACTTATTTTTGCTTTTAAAACAGCCTTTATTGCCAGCCATGTTAACTTAGGTAAAATAAATATCGGAAGAGGTGCAGAAAAACCTTTAGTTAATTTAGGTGGTTTGGGCAAATAAGATAGAATATTTTCTGAGTATTTGAAAAAACGCCAGCCTAAATTAACTCGATACACGCAGTATAGCCTTATGTCCAATAAAATGATGATTGGTTAACTAAAGGCTCAATTTTTGAACTTTGCAGCCAATTGCAGTAGATCGAGGTTTCGGGATGGCTTCTATTAAAAAAGTTCTTTTTATTCATTAAGTTAGAGACTCTTATTTAAAAGATATCTTCTTCAGGCGGAGCGGCTGTGGAAAGATTAGCTCCAGATAATTTGCATGGCAGTAAAACCTTCAAAGTCGGACTTGCGGGATGCCTTATGCGGTTCATCAGCCGGCGTAAAGCCTCGGCACCAATTTGAAGTGACGGCAATGAGGTGCTGGTCAATTTTGGGCATCCAAGCGGATTATTTTCGCTATCATCAAATCCCACAATGGAGACATCCCTGGGAATATTGTAGCCCCTGTCCATAAGTTCCCTGCTGAGCAGGTATCCCACCCAATCGCTGGCACAAACCCAAGCCTTAACGCCCTGCTTAATTGCATTAGTAGCTGAATCGATTTGGCCGTTGAGGTGGTACTCCTTATCCTCTAAATGCTCTATGCCAACATCGATAACACTCGAAGCATCGAATTCAATCCCCATCTTTGTGATAGCACTGACATAAGCACTGAACCTTGTACGGGCGTTTACTACCTTGGAGCAATTACCAAAGAAGCCGATCCTGTGATGGCCGAGTGAGTATAAATGCTCAACTAATTTTTCAATACCAAGGGCTTCGTCAACACCAATAATATCCATCTTGGTATTCGGATAGGCGTACTTAATAGAAACGCAGGATGTTTGAGAAGCAAGTTCTTCAACCACTTCCTGAGGCCAATGATTAACAAGTATGACACCAGAGAGCTTGCCGTCTCGCATTGCGGGCGGCTGGTTGTCCTTTTCATGGAAATCCATCACAGCATCTTCATTAACGTAATGCATTATGAGCGAAACGTTGAGTTTCGAGCACTTTTCGGTCATACCTGCAAAGTAGTCGGTATGCTGAAACTCATGAAGTTTCCTTAAAATCAACACCGCGACCATGTAGCTTTGCGTATCATCGAAGATGGCCTGTTGAGACCTGCTGCCATGGTTGTATCCCAGTTTTGTAGCCATACTGACAACCTTGGCACGTGTGTCGTTATTGACGTCTGAATATCCGCCCCTTAAGGCTTTTGAGACGGTGGAAACAGACAAATTCAGCTTTTCTGCGATAAGCTTCTGATTGATCTTCTCTTTTTTCATAATCTCTACTCTACCAAAAACAACGAAACTTTTCAACGGAATTGCGAAATATTTCGGAGCCTATCAGCTACGGCTTCTCAGCTTAAGTTTATGTATATATAGTACTATAAAGGTTTTACAGTTCATTCCAACTCAAAACAATGATTTTCGAGCATGTGCAGACTGTAATTATAATGCCCTAAAAATCCACCCCCAGCCTTATGTTTAGTTTTTTTCTTGTAAAAGATTATCTAATCAACATTATATGTTATCAAGCATAATGTTTTTCGAAACCAAAATATCGCTTATGAGTGACACAATGTCAATGAAATATACTCTTATCATGTGAGATGCTAAAATGCTGAATTTTACCGCCAAATCCAAATCTTTTGAGAATTTTGCCAAGAAATACTTTTATTTCACAACTTTGTGTTTAATTGCAAGCTGTTTTTTGTTTGTTCAAAGCTGCAAAGCTCAAAGCCACAACCCACGAGAGAAAATCAAGTTTGATTTCGACTGGAAATTTTACAAAGGCAATGTTGAAGGCGGCGAAAAAACTAACTTAGATGACTCCGGCTGGCGGCAGTTGGATATTCCACATGACTGGAGTATCGAGGGGCCATTCAGCAAAGAGTGGGCAAGCGGGACAGGTTATTTGCCCGGCGGAATAGGATGGTACAGAAAAAGTTTTAAGCTCGATAACAAATATAAGAACAAAAAAGTCGTGATACTTTTCGACGGCGTTTATATGAACAGCGATGTCTGGATCAATGGCCATCATCTCGGTAAATATCCATACGGCTATTCAAGTTTTTATTATGATTTGACAGGCAAGCTGCATTTCGACGGCCAAGAAAATGTATTGGTAGTTCGGGTTGATCATGAGAAATTTGCGGATTCAAGGTGGTACACCGGCTCAGGGATCTATCGACATGTTTGGTTGATAACCACGGAGAATGTTCATGTGCCAGTATGGGGAACCTTTATTACAACTCCAAAAGTTTCTGAGACCGAAGCGAAAGTTTTGATAATAACAGAAGTCACTAACGATAGCGACACAGGGCAAGAAGTGAAAATTGAAACTTCGATCAGGGATGCACAGAACAAAGTTGTCGCAACCACAGGCAACCCCAAGGAAATCGCCATTAATGCAACTACAGAGATCGTTCAAAGGGCAACTATACAAAAGCCAAAGCTCTGGTCAACAGAAAATCCTTATCTTTATACGGCAGTCACTAAGATTAAAAAAGACGGCCAAATACTCGATGAGTATATAACAACTTTCGGAGTAAGGACGTTCAAATTCGATGCCGATAAAGGCTTTTTCCTTAACGGCAAGAATATGAAGGTCAAAGGTGTTTGCCTGCATCATGACGCGGGGTGCCTTGGTGCGGCGGTGCCGGACAGGGCCCGCGAAAAAAGGTTACAGATATGTAAAGAGCTTGGAGCAAACGCTATTCGGACAAGCCATAATCCCCCTGCTCCCGAATTGCTCGACCTATGTGACAAAATGGGTTTTTTGGTGATAGATGAAGTCTTCGACGAGTGGGAAGGCGCAAAAAATAAATGGATCGAAGGGAGGAATCACGGCAAGCCGGCTCATTGGGGTTATAATGAATATTTTAAGAAATGGGCAATCAAAGACCTGCAGGCAATGATAAAAAGAGACAGAAATCATCCATGTATCATACTATGGAGTATCGGCAACGAGATCGATTTCCCAAATGATCCCTATTCTCATCCTGTCGATGATAACTACGATCAGAAACGCCCCAATGCGGAAAGATTAAAAGTCGTCGCCGAGAAACTATCTAAGGCGGTAAAGGAGATGGATACTACACGGCCTGTAACCGCTGCTATTGCTAATGCGCCGGCTTCTAATGCAACAGGTTATGCAGATGTTTTAGATGTAGCCGGGTATAACTACCAGGAAAAATATTATGAAGCAGACCATAAAAAATATCCCAAGAGGATAATTATGGGCAGTGAGAACGGCGATTCATATAAAGCGTGGCTGGCAGTTAAAAATAACGATTATATTTCTTCTCAGTTTCTATGGACGGCTATAGATTACCTTGGCGAGGCTGGGCCTTGGCCGAATAGATCTTATGCTTTTGGAATTGTTGATTATACCAATACTTTAAAGCCTAACGGCCAATGGCGAAAAAGCCTGTGGTCGGATGAGCCAATGGCATACCTGGTGACTGAAGTAAAGCTCGGTAAGGATAAAAATGCCAGAAGACTTATTATGCCAAGCTGGACGCTGCCGAGGTCCAAAGGTACAGAGACTACAGTAATCTGTTACTCAAACTGTCAAAAAGTTGAGCTGTTTCTAAATGGTAAGTCAATGGGAGAAAAAAACCTTAAGGAAGCTTCGCACATAGATTACAGGTGGGCTGTGCCTTATGAGCCGGGTGAGTTAAAGGCTGTCGGGAAGAATGACGGTAAAGTTGTAAGCGAAGCTGTTTTACGGACGGCAGGTGAGGCTTCAAAGATTCGTCTTGAAGCTGACAGGAATATCATAAAAGCTGATCGTCAGGATATTTCATATATAAGTGTCAGTGTGACAGATTCAAATGATACAGTGGTTC
>JANQHJ010000009.1 GCA_028282745.1 Sedimentisphaerales bacterium
ATATTAGCAGCCCTTCGACTTCGCTCAGGACAGGCTTAGATTGCTGTCTTTTTCGATAACTTTCTCTGTCTGGGCCTTTTTGAATTCAACGAGCTTACCAGCCATATCATCGCAAGCAATAGCGAGCATCTGGACCGCGAGGATAGCTGCGTTTTTCGCACCGGCTTTGCCGATGGCGACGGTAGCTACCGGTACTCCCGGAGGCATCTGTACGGTACTGAGCAGTGCATCGAGTCCGCCAACGCCAGCTTCGCTGTTGACAGGTACACCAATGATAGGCAGGGTCGTCTGGGCTGCCATGGCACCGGCGAGGTGGGCCGCCATGCCAGCGGCGGCGATGATGACCTTTATGCCTTTATTGATCGCGCTGGAGGCGAAATCAGCGGCAACAGCAGGTGTTCTGTGAGCTGAAATTACCCGCACCTCAGGGGTTATACCAAAAGCCTTGAGCTGATCAACGCAGCTCTGCATTACCTTAAGATCGCTGTCGGAACCCATCACTATCGCTACCGGTGTTTTATTTTCAGATGCCATTTGTATTTTCCTGTTACTAAATTTAAAATAGATATTTGAATGGACATGATAACAACAGGATTCGGAAAATGCAAATAAGAAAGCCGGTAGTGGCGGGACAGTTTTATCCGGGCTCGCAGCAAAAGTGTCTCGAAGCCCTCGAACAGTGCCTTGAGCAGCGGCATATCGATAAATCGCTGGAGGGAAAAATTTTTGCAGGGATAGTGCCGCACGCAGGCTGGATGTTCAGCGGCTCGCTGGCTGGATTAGTCTTTTCCGCAATAAAGCAGCAAAACAAAAATGTGGATACCTTTATAATTTTTGGAGCGGCTCATAGTTATTACGGCCCGGAGCCGGCGGTATATAATAAGGGCACGTGGCTGAGTCCACTGGGTGATATACAGATAGATGAGGAATTAGCAAAAGCTATCTTAGACAAAGGTCCTGCTGTCGCTGATGTACAATCGCATGATTACGAACATAGTATCGAAGTGCAGATACCATTTATTCAATACTTATTTGAAGAGGCTAAAATTCTACCAATCTTATCACCACCGACAAAGCAAGCTGTCGAACTTGGTACAGCAGTTGGAGAGACAATAGCTGAAAGTGACAAAAATATTGTTTGTATCGGCTCGACCGATCTGACACATTACGGGCCTCGTTACGGATTCGCACCTATGGGCACAGGTAAAGGAGCGCTTGATTGGGCAAGTGATACCAATGATAAAATGTTTATAGACGCCGCTCTTGATATGCTGCCAGAAGAGATGGTTCATACCGCCAATGAAAATTGCAATGCCTGTGGGGCAGGTGCGGCAGGTGCGGCAGTAGCTGCGGCAAAACAGTTTGGTAGAGAAAAAGGTGTTCTCTTAGCCCATACAGACAGTAATAAAATAATGATGGAAACGATGGCTACCAGCAGCGATGACAGCGTCGGTTATGCCGCGATAGTTTTCTAAAAAAATCGCCCCTCGTTAAAGGGGCGATTCTAAAATTCTTATTACTATTCACTATCTTACCATTTACCGGTTTTATGCTGTTCGGCTGGTGGCAGGTCTTGCAACGGAGCAGTAAATTCTTCGATCTTGTCCTGAGGCAGCGAGTAATCTGAGAGTTTGCCTGACATATAAGCATCATAGCCGGTGAGATCCATCAGGCCGTGGCCGCTGTAGTTGAACAGGATGACCTTTTCTTTGCCTTCTTCTTTAGCCTTGAGTGCCTCGTCAATCGCACAGGCAACAGCGTGGCTGGTCTCCGGAGCGCAGATCATACCTTCGGTGCTCGCGAAAGTTATCGCTGATTCGTAACACTTAAGTTGATGATAAGCACGGGGATTGATCAAGCCCTCGACAACAGCCTGGCAAACCAACGGCGCCATACCATGATAACGAAGCCCGCCTGCATGGATCGGAGGCGGCACAAAAGCATGGCCCAGCGTGTACATAGCCATCAGCGGAGTGGTGCAAGCGGTATCACCGAAGTCGTAAGCGAAAGGTCCCCTTGTAAGTGTCGGACATGATTCAGGCTCAACTGCGATAACTTCGATGTCGGCACCTGCGATCTTGTCATTGACGAATGGGAACGACAGGCCTGCAAAGTTACTACCTCCACCGGCACAGCCTATGACGACGTCAGGTTTATCAACACCTGCGATCTCTAATTGCTTTTTGGCTTCGAGGCCGATTATTGTCTGATGCAGCATAACGTGATTCAATACGCTGCCAAGTGCATAACGCGTCTTGCCGGTCTTATCAGTGACAGCCTGTTCGATGGCTTCACTGATAGCGATGCCGAGGCTACCGGGGGTATCGGGCATTTTTTCGAGGACAGTTCTACCTGCATTTGTCTCTGTACTTGGACTGGCAACGCAGTTGGCTCCCCAGACGCTCATCATATGTTTACGGAAAGGCTTCTGGTCAAAGCTGATGCGAACCATAAAGACTTTGCATTCCAGACCTACCAGTTTACAAGCAAAGGCAAGGGCACTGCCCCATTGGCCTGCGCCAGTTTCGGTTGTTAATCTCTCAATGCCGAACTGTTTGTTGTACCAGGCCTGGGCAACTGAGGTATTGGGCTTGTGTGAGCCGGGAGGGCTGACACTTTCATCCTTGAAGTATATTTTAGCCGGGGTGTCGAGGTATTTTTCGAGATTGACTGCGCGTTTGAGCGGACTCGGCCGCCATCTTCTCAACAATCCGAGTATTTCATCCGGTATATCAATCCAGCGATCAGTACTGACTTCCTGCTCGATCAGGTTCATTGGGAATACCGGAGCGAGCATATCAGGTGAGACTGGTTTACCGTCAGGCCCAAGCGGTGGAAGCATTGGAGTAGGAAGGTCAGCCGCAAGGTTATACCATTGACGAGGCATTTCGGATTCGTTGAGCAAAATCTTTGTTTCCATCGTGTTCTCCTAAAACGTTTCAAATCTCCCTTTCGCGGTACATCTTTTAAGCTAAAATATGCATTTTGTCAATGATTCAAATATATCAAAGCTTTGTCACCTGCCAATATCACAGTATTACGATATGAATTCAGGGGGTGTCTTTTCGTTTTTTAATTGACTAATTAGACTTTTATAAATAAACTTTTGCTTAGCTTGGCGGTCGGGTAATGCCCGGCTTTTTAATAGTATGGCAATCTTATAGGAGCAAGAAATGAAAAAGAGTATTCTTTGGGTGATTCTATTGGTTCTGGCAGCAACACAAACCGCAGCGCTGGCTGAGGGTATTCACGGAGCTTTATCGTACGAATACTCCACTAAGTATATTTGGCGCGGCTTTGATATCTTCAATGACAAAAGCGGCAGCCATCCATCGCTTAACCTGGATTTGGGCAACGGCTTTGGGTTCAATCTTACATCCCACATGGCCAATGCATCGGGATTTGTTAATACCGAGAGATGGGATTATAACGTTTACTATCGAAATGCCGCATTCGCCGGCGAAAGACATCAAATCAATTATATGCTCGGTTACGTTTACTACAATTACCCTGATATGAGCGGCCATACAACAGCAAGTATCGATCTTCAGGAAATCCACGGAGTGTTTTCATTTCCGAATCTTTTGGGTGTTGAAAGGCTTGTCCCGACATACTGCCTTGTAAAGCTTTGGCCTTCAAACAGCGGTACATTAGTAGGTGCTAATTCACCTGTAGGCGGAACAGCATCAGGCTGGGCACATATTTTTATGCTTGATTACGGCATGAAGATTCAATGTCCTATCACCAACAATGACAGAATACTGAACCTTCACAGCGAATTCATTTTTAACGATGGTGTCGGCCCGAATGGAGCAAATGCTGACCATGACTGGTCAAACACGGTTCTTGGGATATCAACAGATTTCGAGCTGGCTGAAAACATGATCTTCACACCGGGCATTCATCATCAAATAACTATGGACAAATCTGTCAATGCTGACAAAGATGAAACATGGGCAAGCTTTAAATTTATGCTCAAGTTCTAATTCTTTACAGATTTTTAAAAATTACAGGCTGGTTTGAAAAAGCCGGCCTTTTTTATTGCCCAAATATAAAGAAAAAGCGCAGCTATCCGGGTACTTTACAAAATCTCTTAGCGGTGATAATATATGCAGCCTGTCGCCGATGTAGCTCAACGGTAGAGCACAGCTTTCGTAAAGCTGGGGTTGTGGGTTCGATTCCCACCATCGGCTTTTCCCATTTCTAATGATGATTTATAAAAGAATTACTCCTCCTCAGGAGCCCCAAACATAACAATCTTTAACGATAACTTGTAGAATAAGACGGTCAGGCCAAGAGGTATTAACAACATCCCAAAGCTTCTAATTGGACCGAAAAATCCTAAAGAACCATCAAGCCTTATCCCAAGTTCCATCAAAAGATTCCAAATAAATAAAGACATCATCCCAAAAAAGCCTTTAGCTGCTTTTCGGCGTCTATTCCAGTCAACTGGAACATTAAAACCAAGCCATCCGGTAAAATATTTGTTGGTGAGCCAATAGAATATCCCTGTAATAATCAAGCTTACTATTGGCAATACCCAATAATCAAAAAGACGTTCATAGCTTTCTATTCCTAAAAAATATCCCACTATAATATGACATAGTATAAAAGCAAGTATCGCCAATACAAGCATCGCAGATCGCAGCGTATCTACCGTCACTTTTCTATAAACATTAATAGCAATCAGAACACACCAAACAGAAAACCCAGAAACAAGAATAGCAAAAACAAACAGAAAAATGCTGAAATAGTTAATCCCCTCCTTGAAAAAACCTTTTATCTGGGGATACCACGCACCCAAAAACAAATACAATGCGAATATCAATATCGCTAAAGCAGCAGTCTTTCCAAAAATTCTTCTGCGCTTAGAAACAGACTCAGAATCGATCATTGTTTCTCTCCCTAAAGAATTAAGCTATTAATTAGTCAAGCCTGCAATTGCGGCGCCGATGAGTGTGGCGTTTTTAATACTGGCCATCTCGTAATGGATTTCTTTTTCATACGTCAAAAATCTATTCAAGAATTCTTCAGTTTTTTCTTTCAAGCCCGGTAGTTTATAGAATGTAGTACCTTCGGCTACAATACAGACAGGCTTATCTGCACTTTTTCCTTTACCGCTCTTTATAGCCACTGCTGAAAGTTTGATCGCTATCAGTTTGGCTGCTCGAGTAACAATAGATTCTATAAGGGCAAGCATTATAGCCCGGTCGAAATTGCTTAGATCGTGGAGAATCTCGCCAAGAACATGTACCCTGGCTGAGGGCTCTTCAAGATATTTGCTGATTCCAATAGTGTCGAGAGATACTATTCGAGAAAGCTTTTCTTTGGCAAGTTCGGAAAACAATCCATTCAAAACGGCAGTTTCAATAACCTTCAGACATAGCGGGCCAAGATAAGCACCGGAAGTCATCTTCTCGAATACATGAATACCCGGATCATTAGTCGAGGCATCGAAAAGCTTATCGATCTGGCCTGACGGCACATTAGTAAATCCGGCTGACTCGATGTTTATGACCTGGCTCTTAGAAGCATCAAGCCCTGAAGCTTTTTTGATATTCGAATTTTGCTCGACATAGCAGCTATTGGTTCCCGTGCCGAGGATGAAGCCTATGTAGCTGTCGTAATCAACCGCACCGTCTTTTATATCGTTAGCTTTACCAGCTAATAGCGTGGTTACAGTATCATTGAGGATAATTATCTTTTTATCACTGCCCAAGCCAAGCCTGTTGATAGCAGTGTTTAAATTCTCACCTATCATCCGGCCGAGGACTTCCTGGGCCTTCATCTCTTTTGAAAAATATATCAACTTACCGTCTTTGCCCGGCTGCATTTCACAGGGATAAGAAAAGCAAAAGCCTATTGTGTCACTTTTATCAATGACATCCTGAGTATAGTTCGCCAGAGTATCGAAGAACTGCTCAGAAGTAACTTCGCTCTCGGCGCCCGGCATCGATTGCTCTTTGAAGTTTTCAATAACGGCATTGCCTTTACCATCAAAGTGCACAACCGCACAGCGAAACTTCGTACCGCCGGCATCCAGAACGATTACAGGCTTATTCTTAGCGACCGAATCCCCAGTCTCGATGTATGTGGGCAGCATTTTCAACGAACTTTCATCACCAGCCAGGCCTTTTTCCATTTCATCAAGAAAAGCCTGACAGCATGAGTCCATGTCGATATCTTCATGGCTCATACCGTTAGCCCTAAGAAATTTCGTGACCTTCGCGATCGCGTCACTCATCTTTCAACCTTTCAAAAAGGCATTTTTATTTAGTCGTCATATCCGTTCGGATTTGTGCTATGCCATTTCCAGGCGGTTTCGACGATTTTTTCCAGCTCGCCGAATTTCGGCTGCCAGTTAAGTTCGGTCTTAGCTTTTGTAGCATCAGCTGTAAGAACAGCCGGGTCGCCCGCGCGTCTTGGAGTTTCGACAACCTTAAAGTCTTTGCCGGATACCTGCTTTACGGTATCGATGACCTGCTTGACAGTATAGCCCTTGCCGTTACCGAGGTTATATGTCAGCTCACGCTCGGTATCGAGTTTTTCCAAAGCCAGCAAGTGAGCCGAGCAAAGATCCTCGATGTGGATATAGTCGCGCACGCATGTACCGTCCGGCGTATCGTAATCCGAGCCGTAAATATTAATAGATTCTCTCTGACCCAGAGCAGCCTGGATAATCAGCGGGATAAGATGTGATTCCGGCTTATGGTCCTCGCCAAGCTCGCCGTCATTACCGGCACCGGCTGCGTTGAAGTAACGAAGGGCAGCGTAATTCAATCTACCGGTCAAGCTCTGGAAGTGGCACATTCTTTCCGAGGCAAGTTTAGTCTCGCCGTAGGGATTAATCGGATTCTTCGGACAATTTTCCGTAATCGGTATCTCTTCGGGCATGCCATAGGTAGCGGCAGTGCTGCTGAATACGAATTTGCCGACGCCGGCTGTTTCCATTGCACTTAGAAGGTTCTGGGTATTGGAGGTATTGTTGTGATAATATCTCAGCGGGGCCTCTACCGATTCGCCAACCTCTATCAAGGCGGCAAAATGCATTACCGCTTCAATGTTGTGTTTCTTGAAGATATCTACTAACAGATCATAATCAGCAAGATCGCCAACAATCAGTTGGGCATCTTTTACGGCTTGTTTATGGCCCTTACTGAGATTATCAAAAACGATCGGATTATGGCCGCTTTTAGCTAATAACGAGACCATATTACTGCCAATGTAACCGGCACCGCCGGCGACGAGTACGTTCATACTTACCTCACAATTCCTAAAGTTTATTATTTAACTGGTTTAAAATTTCCACCTCAAGCTCAGAATCCCTGCCGAGTGGTATCCATGTCATTTGTGACTGCTGCTGTCGATTCAGCTCAAGCTGCTGCATAGTCGCGGAGCTTCGTGTAAAAGCCCCGGCGGCACTGGCCGTACTTGTAATTTCTCTTTCCGGCAGGGACATCCGCTCTACATATACAGCACAATCAATGCAAAGCCGGCTGTTATTTTTCTTTATATTCATTTCAACAATGCGGCGGATAGTGTGCATATTGGCTTCAGCGGAATTGAAGCTGCCGACATTATCTTTTCGCCAGATCTCAAATGACTGAGCGGCAGTTAAAGGATGCGTACTAAGCAAGCCGCGATTGGTATCGGCTTTATCAACAGAAAAGTTCATACCGGCTAAAACAGCTTCTGCATTTGCCATCACAAGTGATATATCATCAGTTGTTGTACAAATCGGCTCGGTAACTTTAGCTTGTGGATCCGGGGCACAGCCGGTCATTAGAATCGCCAGTACAAAAACCGCAAAAAACATAAATTTTATTGTCCTCATTTTTCTATCCTTAAGTTATTATTAGGGAAACAGCTTAATTATATTGTCCAACTAAAAGAAACTCAAGAAGCAATCATTTCAGTAGTTACAAACATAGGTGTTTTGCATTATAATACATACATAATAGATTTGGAATTGATATTGATATGAGTACGATCACAGAGACAATAGAGAACAGCAGCAAGAAAGTACGGCGGTTGTGGGGATTAATGAATCCCTGTCATCTCTGTCCAAGAATGTGCAAGATCAACCGGCTTGAAGGTCAAATCGGCAAATGCGGTGTCGGTATTGAACCGTTAATAAGCTCTGCCGGGCCACATTTCGGTGAAGAATCAGTACTTGTGGGAAAAGGCGGCTCTGCAGCAATATTCTTCGCAGGCTGCAACCTTGGTTGCCTGTTCTGTCAAAACTACCAGATAAGCCACCACAAAGAAGGCCAAAAGGTAAGCATTGAAAAATTAGCACAAATGATGCTCGACCTAAAGGAGCAAGGCTGTGAAAATATCAACCTCGTAACGCCCAGCCATTTTTCCGCCGCCTGTGCTGCGGCTATTGAGCTGGCCCAAAAAGACGGTTTGGAATTACCGATAATTTTTAATTCCAGCGGATACGATTCTATCGAAACATTAGGGCTGCTGGACGGACTAATCGATATTTATATGCCGGACATGAAGTACGCAGAGCCCTCCATATCACTGGAATTGTCAGGAGTAGGCAATTATCCGCGTGTTAATCAATGGGCAGTAAAATGGATGCATCAGCAGCTTGGCGACCTGCAAATCAAAGACGGGATCGCAACAAAAGGGCTGCTTATCCGCCATCTTGTTCTGCCTAATAATCTTTCGGGCAGTTTTGAAATAATAAACTACCTCGCGGAACAGATATCGCCCAATACAGCTATAAATGTCATGGATCAGTACAATCCCTGCTTCAGAGCCGACGAACATTCGCTGCTCAACCGCAAACCGACCACCGAGGAAATCGAAAAGGTTAAAAACTACGCTCTTGAAAAAGGGCTGCGCCTGATAGACTAAGTCTTATCCAAGGTAAACACTGTCGCCGGCTTTGATCTCCGGGATTTCATTTACCTTTGATTTGAGCTCATCCGCATCCAAGGCGAAACCGGCAGCTATCTCAATAACAGCATCCACCGAGCCGTCAGCTTTTCGCGGAACCTTAACACCGGCATCTTCCAGCCAGCCGGCCCAGCAAGCTATCATCAGTTCGCGTGAGGATTCGGCACTGTCAATGCCGGTAGCGTTTTTTACGGGGCCGAACTCATTTTCACGAAGTGTTTCAAGAATTATCGAGCTTGTGGTCATCGGCAAAGCATCGAAAACGAAGCTTTCCAGTTTCACGCCATTCGGCTTGGTCGGCTTTACCTTGTTGCCCTGTGCGTCAATATACGGGATCTTCTTCTCCGCACGGTGCCATGGAAGAGCAAAGCCCTTTTCGTTGATCTTCTCAACAAAACTCCTGCTGACCATGTGGATCGCGATGCTGCCGAGCTCAAAAACGAGTGAACCATCCGGATTTTTACGCTCAGCGTGTTCGTCAGGAAGGTCGCTGTATTCTATAACTGTCATTTTACCGTCAACTATGCAGAAATTACCGACTTTTTCCTTTGGATAAGCCTTGATGAGCGTTTTTGACGACATTTGTGCCTCAGCAAGAGCATGCAAGCCAACGAAAAGTGGATCAAAAATGTTAATGAGAGGATTATCAACCTGGTAATAGCTTGCGTATTCGACACCACGGGCTTTCATATGATCAATGGCTCCACTGTCAAACAGGGCCTTGAGGCTGCCGCCGTGGCCATCCGGTGAGCAGGCAATTTTATCTTTGTCAGCCATCAATATTTTGCCGTCAAAACCAAAATTCGGCATCGTGCCCTGCTGGAAGATAAATACATTATCCTCACCGAGCCCGAAATAGTCGTTTTCTTTGAATATTTCCTTAGTTTGAGCATCATTTAGGGGACTTGTCATGATGTACCAAGCCAAATCAACACCATATCTGTTAGAATTTGCCTTGATCTGCTCGGCAAAAAGCTGGAAAAGGGTCTTATTCTTTACAGGGCTGACCGGATAATTACCCTTCGGGCCGTCAAATCCCAATCGAGTGCCCTGGCCACCAGCAACTACAAAAGCGGCAACTTTGCCGCCTGAGATCAATTCCCGGCCTAACTTCAGGGCTTTATCATATAAAGCCTTTTGCTCGTTTTCCTGCGGAGTTGCTTTATAATACGGGGCGGGCTTAAAATCGTCCGGAATATCTGCAAGAGGAGTGTTTAAAACCAGCTCATTTATCCATTTGTCGAGATTATTAAAATCAAGCTTATTGATCTGCGAAACTAATTGCCCTTGCTGCTGATCATTTAATTCGTCGCAAAAAGCAAGAATCTGCCGCTGGCCGTGTTGTTCCAGTAAGTCTTTTGCCTGGCTGATGTTAGATACCCTCATTTATTTATCCTTATTGAAATAACCACCCTAAATCACTCTGTTTACTAACAAGAGCAAACAGTATTACCGCAAAAAGAGGCATTTTCAAGTAGGAGTATGAGAATAAATTGAATTTTTCGTAAATTTTTATTTGACATCCTATTAATTCTGTGTTAGTCTTATAGGTGACAGGTAACTCTGAGTTTTAAATTTTTATACGTTTTAAAAGCAATTATTTTTACATCTTTTTTTCATATCATCAGAAATACCTGCCGAAGAAAACAATTTGTTCTTGAAGTGTGTTTTAGTCGGTGAATTACGGTATGTTTTTAAAAGCTGCTGTGTGTAAATGCGGCATCTGTAAGTCGTTTTGAGCGGTAAATTTACTAACAAAAAAGAAGAAGCCCGCCCGAAACAGGTGTCGAAACCAGCAAGTTTTCAGCATTAATAAAATATGTGCTCAAAAAGACATGATGTCGCGGGTTTCTTCGAGCATTATAAAGGAGTATGGAAATGAAACGTAAAGGTTTTACATTAGTTGAGCTGCTGGTCGTTATCGCGATCATTGCGCTACTGATGGGTATCCTGATGCCCGCATTAGCGATGGTCAAACGTCTTGCAGCAAGAGTTATGTGCGGTACCAATCTCTCCGGTATCGGCAAAGCAATGACGCTGTACGCCGGCGATTATGAAGATGATTATCCCGTAGCCGGAGGCCGAAATGCAACATTAACAACAGCCCAAGGCATTACAAACTGGGATGCGCTTCCTACAAGCGGCTCAACCCTGACAGCAGAACAGCAAGCTTTTGGTGCCACTGATTCAAAGGCCGGTCAGGCAACTATGACTTCAAATTTCTTTTTACTCATAAAATACGCTGACTGTACCCCGAAACAGTTTGTTTGTAATGGAGACACACAAACAAGCGCCTTCTCTCTAAATGATGATAGTCCAGATAACAATGTAGAAGAGCTGGCTGATGTGTGGGATTTCGGCAGCGGTGGTACGGGTGCAAACAAGACACAACCCGGCAAGCATTGCAGCTACTCTTATCATATGCCCTTTACACTTAGCGGCAAAGGCCGTTTCCCGCTAACTTCAGCTTCTAAAGCCAAAAGCCCTCTGGCGGCAGACAAAAGCCCGTGGCTGGATGATAACGCAAAAGAGTACATAAATTCAACAGATAAAACCAAATGGCCGCCTCCAACATGTACAAACGGTAATTTTCAAGATCCTAAGAAAAAGTTCAATGCAGCACCACATGACAGAGAAGGACAAAACGTATTGTATGTAGATACGCATGTCAGTTTTGAGAAATACTCTAATTGCGGCATCGAAAATGACAATATCTGGTTCGCCTGGGGCGGTACAGATATCGACGACGATGATAAACAGATTGGTAAGCGTCATGCAAAATTTGCTAATAACAAAAGTTATGCACCAGCAACAATTGAAGATGCTTATTTAATGAACACGTACCCAAAAACTCAATGATTTTAATTTAATCGATTCAAGCGGCCTTGTAGTGGGGTGGTGCAAGGCCGCTTTTCTTTTGCGCATTTCGATATAAGCCTCTCATATCAATACATTTATTCAATTGGCATAAAATTGTTATTTGTCGTCAATAGCCGTTTCTGATAAACTGCCTTTTTTATGACTTTGGAGCAGAAAATGAACGGAACGCTAACTTATAAGATACTTGAAAAACACCTTGCAGATGGCAAGCTAATAGCTGGTAATTCTATCGGCATTAGAATTGATCAGACTTTGACCCAGGATGCTACCGGCACGACAGCTTTTTTGCTGTATGAGAGTATGGGCAATGGGCCGGTGAAGACTGATATATCCGTCAGTTACATTGACCACAACATGTCACAATTCGGCCCGGAGAATCATAATGATCATTTATACCTGCAGACCGTAGCAGCTAAAAGCTGTGCCTACCATTCCAGGGCGGGTAACGGCATCTGTCATCAGGTACAGCTCGAACGCTTTGCTAAGCCCGGTGCGACTCTGCTGGGCAGCGATTCTCATACACCAACAGCCGGGGGTATTGGTAGTATAGCCATCGGTGCCGGGGGTATGGACGTTGCGGTAGCAATGGGAGGCGGGCCGTTCTATCTTACCTGCCCAAAAGTTATTGGCGTAAATCTTACCGGCCAACTCAAAGACTGGGTGGCTGCTAAGGATGTCATTTTAAAGCTCTTGAGCAAATTGACAACCAAAGGCAATGTCGGCTGGGTAGTCGAGTATTTTGGAGAGGCCTTGAAGTATCTTTCTGTCCCACAGCGAGCTACAATAACGAATATGGGCGCCGAGCTCGGCGTTACAACAAGTATTTTTCCCCCTGACGAACAAACCCGGAAATTTCTCTCAGCTCAGAAGCGTTCTGAGGATTTCGAAGCACTTGCAGCTGATCCTGACGCCAAATACGATAAAATCATAAAGATTGACTTGTCCAGCCTTGAACCGCTGGCAGCGTGTCCATCATCTCCAGACAATATCAAATCGATCTCGGAAATCGATGGTATGCCTGTAGGCCAGGTAGTTATCGGCAGCTGCACAAATTCAAGCTATACCGATCTTATGATGGTTGCCAGGGCCCTGAAAGGTCGCCAGATAAACAATATGGTTGAGTTCGCAATCGCACCGGGCAGCAGGGAAGTCTTGAATATGTTAGCTGAAAACGGGGCATTAGCGGATATGATAAGCGCCGGTGCTAGAATTCTCGAATCTTCCTGTGGCCCCTGTATCGGCCAGGGATTTTCTCCGGCAAACGATGTTGTTAGTCTTCGCACATTTAATCGAAATTTCGCTGGGCGGACCGGAACAAATAACGATCAGGCCTATCTGGTCAGCCCGGAAACAGCTATAGCAGCTGCATTGACAGGTAAGATCACCGATCCGAGAAAACTGCCTGAACTGCATTCAATCGAATACCCAAGGATCGAGCTGCCGAATGAATTTTTAATTGATGACAATATGATTGAAAAGCCACTGGCTCGGGAACAGGCTTCTCAGGTTGAAGTGCTTCGCGGTCCTACTATTGTAGTACCGGAATCGCCCAAGTCTTTACCGGACAAACTTCAGGGGCAGGTTTTGATCAAAGTAGAAGATAAAATTACGACCGATCATATCATGCCGGCGGGCAGCTTTTTGAAGCTTCGCTCGAATGTGCCGGAATATGCCAAGGTTGTATTTAACTGTTTTAACGAACCGGAACAGGCCACCTTCGCTGAACGTGGTCTTGAACTCAAAAAAACTGGTATAGGCGGTATCATCGTCGCAGGTCAAAGTTATGGTCAGGGCTCCAGCAGGGAGCATGCCGCACTTTGCCCGATGTATCTCGGTATTCGTGCAGTAATCGCAAAGACCATCGAGCGAATTCACAAGGCTAACCTGATAAACTTCTGCATTGTGCCTATAGAGTTTGCCGATCCGAGTGATTATAACAATATTAAACAAGGTGATGAAATAGAGATCGAGAGCCTGCTCGAAGCTGTTAAGGACAAAGATGAAGTTACTGTTGTTAATAAAGGCAATGGCTCTGAATTTGCCGGCAAATTGAATCTCTCATCGCGAGATAGGGAAATTTTGTTAGCATCTGGTCTGCTAAATTATACTAAACAGGTGCAAAGGCACTAAGGGGCATTTGATCCTTAATTTTATGGCAAATAAAATAATAACACTTTTTGGAACGAGCCGGGCAAAGGCTGGCGATGATATTTACAAGCTGGCCTATGAAACCGGCAAGCTGTTGGCGGCTAATGGATTTACCATTGCTAATGGTGGCTACGGCGGAACAATGCTGGCAGCAGCTCAAGGGGCCAGAGAGGCAAATGGTCAGATCATCGGTGTTACGTGTTCAGCATTTAAATCTAAGCCTAACGGGTATATAACCCGCGAGATAAAAACCGTCTGTCTGGATGAAAGACTGGACAAGTTAATAGAACTGGGAGATATTTACGTCGTTTTGCCCGGCGGGACGGGCACGCTGCTGGAGTTCGCTAAAGTCTGGGAGCTGAAGAATAAAGGGTTTCTACAGCAGAATAAATCTATTATAATTGTTGGGCCTTTCTGGCAAGGTCTTTTGGACTTGATAGCAATAGACGACCCTCAAAGTTGTAACAGCATATTAAAGGCAGAGGGGCCCCAGGAAGTAATAGAGTTAGTTGAAAACTTATAAATGGATCTTTCCTAAGGGAGCTAATAATGTTAAGGCGAATTTCACCTTTAATACTGATATTACTTCTCGCCGCAACAGCGCTGTCAGCAAAAGCAAAACCTAAAAAAGCAGTTCTTTTGCGCGACGGTTATACGTTAAACGGAGTTGACGGCAAAATAGATGCCAGAGGGCCAAATTGGCTTTTCACAGCCGAGCATAGTATATCAGACGGCAAGAAAACTATCAAAGCCAATTCAAAATTCCAGCTGCTTCCTTCTACCGGTTTGGATAAATTGATCACCGAGATGTCAGAAACAAACGCGAAAAACTACCGGCTCTATAATACCATAGTCACTAAATATAAAGGCAGGAACTATTTGTTCCTGGATTATTACTTACCTTTAGCTGATGGTAAAAAACAAGAAACCAAGACAGCCGACGCAAATGAAACAGAGCCCGCAATACAGATTAATGAACCGAACGATGTCATAAAAATACCAGAGGAAATTCTCGAAAAACTTAAGACCCGTCGTATCGTCAGGCCCGAGGCCTTAAAGGGTGGAACAGAATTTAAACAGGACTCTATACTTACCGGCCGAACCGGTATTATCCGTAAAAAGCCTGACGGTCAATGGACATTCGCATTTGACGCAATAGGAAGAAACGCGTCCGAGGTTTCTCTTGATCTGCTGCCTTGTGAGGCTTTAGAACGGGCCCAGGTAAAGGCAGCTCGACGCAGAGGGCGTATTCGCTTTAGCGTTTCGGGGATCGTGACAAAATACAAAGGTAAATATTATATGCTCCTGCAATCAGCTAAGCAGGTTTATAACTATGGCAACTTCGGAAGATAGTCCTTAGCCACAGAGATCACAGAGACTAAAAAATGATCGACAAACTGGATAATATTCTCATATCATCATCCACACCGCAGTGGAACCAAAAGCTAAGAGATCTTCATCAGGCTTTGAAAGATGCGACCTATTTCGCACCCGGCGGAGATCGCCATAAAAAACTGATGGAAATCCTCGCCGCTGTGAAAATGCGCGGCGATGCGGCTCTAAAAGAATACACAAGCAGGTTCGACTCGGTAGAACTCAATGAGTTGTTGGTGCCGACTGAGAAGCTTGCTGAAGCTCATAAACAACTTGATTCTCAACTACTGGACGATCTACGCAAAGCAATAGAAAATGTCAAAAGCTATCAACAGGAGATTTTCACGGGTCAGGATAAACAATGCAGCAACGGCTGCGGTGTGAAATATACGCCCATAGCAAGAGTCGGGTTATGCGTACCGGGAGCCTCTGCCCCATTGCCATCGACAGTTATTATGACAGCGGTTCCAGCAATAGTAGCCGGTGTAAAAGAGCTTGTTGTTATATCGCCGCCCAGGCATAACGGTGATATTCATCCGGTCATACTCGGCTTATGTCATGAACTGGACATTAGTGAAGTTTATAGAATTGGCGGTTCACAGGCAGTGGCTGCATTGGCTTACGGCACGGAAACTATAAAGCCGGTAGATATGATCGTCGGCCCTGGAAATCAATGGGTACAGATGGCCAAAAAAGAAGTCTTCGGACTCGTCGGTATAGATTCAGTGGCCGGGCCAAGCGAGGTTTTGATAATAGCTAACAGCAACGCTAACCCGGCATGGGTAGCTGCCGATATGCTCAGTCAGGCAGAGCACGGTCCGGGCAGTGCTGTATTGTTCACAGATTCACAAGAATTAGCAAATGCTGCACTTGTCGAACTAAAACAGCAAGTCAGCCAATTAAGCAGAGCTGATGAAACAATAGAGTGCTTAATTAAATTCAGCGGTATAGTGGTTTTTGACAATATCGATGATGTAATAACTCGGGCAAATTATTTTGCTACCGAGCATTTACAAATACAATGCGGCGAAAACAGCAAAGCAGTCGCAGCAAAGATCAAGAACGCGGGCGCAATATTCATTGGAGATTACACTCCTGTCGCGACCGGCGATTACTGGGCCGGCCCAAGTCATACTCTTCCGACCGGTACCAGCTCGAGATTCTTCAGTCCGCTAAGCTCTAATGACTTTGTGAAATCAAGCAGTCTTATTGAGTTTGACAAAAACAGGCTTTCCCAAAATGCCGAAAGTATCATTAGGCTGGCAAAGACTGAGGGATTGGATGCGCACGCTAATAGTGTAAAGACTCGTCAGCAACAATAATTAGAAATTCTTCTCTATAAAGCCCGTATCTATTTGCCCCTTAACAAACAGATTATGTGAAAGCACTTCATAGCATGCAGGTATGGTTGTTTTAACCGGTTCGATCACGAATTCTTTCAAGGCCCGCTTCATCGTTTCAATAGCCTCTTCGCGCGTTGGGCGATGAACTAATAGCTTGCATATCATAGAGTCGTAATTCGAAGGTACGGTATAATCCTGATGAACGTGTGTATCGACTCTAACACCAGGGCCGCCCGGCGGGATGAACTTAGTTATCTTGCCCGGAGATGGAGCAAAGTTATTCTCAGGGTCTTCGGCATTGATACGACACTCGATAGCACATCCTTCGTGCTTGATATCTCTTTGAGATAATTTGAACTTCTCACCCGAAGCCGATCTGAGCTGCCAGTGAATAAGGTCCTTACCAGTCACCAGCTCTGATACCGGATGTTCTACCTGAATCCGTGTGTTGACCTCGATAAAGTAGAAGTTATTATCCTTGTCAACCAGAAACTCAACGGTCGCGGCATTCGAATAGTCAGCCTCTTTAATTATCCTAAGAGCAGCGTTACATAAAGCATCACGATCACGTTCGTCCATGACAGGACAGGGCGATTCCTCGATCATCTTCTGGTGGCGCCGCTGAGTGGAGCAATCTCTTTCATAGAAATGAAGAGCGTTGCCATGTTCATCGGCCATTATCTGAACCTCAACATGCCGCGGATCGACGATAAATTTTTCGAGATAGCAGGATTTGTTTCCAAACGCTACTTCAGCCTCGGCCTGCGCCGCGGCAAATGCCTGGCGAAAATTCATGTCATTATGCACAACACGCATTCCACGCCCGCCGCCACCGGCTGCTGCTTTTATAATTACCGGATAACCAATCTTGGAGGCCAATTTTAAGGCTTCTGCTTCATCCGTTATCTCACCTTCCGAGCCTGGTGAGACGGGGACATCGGCTGCGATAGCCAGCTTTCTGGCTTCGACCTTATCACCAAGCTGTCTCATTGCCTCGACCGGCGGGCCGATAAACTTGATGCCACATTCACCACATATCTTGGCAAATTCTATATTCTCGGCTAAAAAGCCGTAGCCAGGATGGATGGCATCGGCATCGGTAACTTCAGCGGCACTGATTATGCGAGATATATTAAGATAGCTCTGAGCAGGCGGCGGCGGGCCAATGCAAACCGCCTCGTCTGCCTGTTTGATATAAGGGGCGTTCGCATCTGCTTCGGAATATACCGCAACAGTCTGTATCCCGAGTTCACGACACGCACGAATAATACGTAATGCTATTTCACCGCGGTTAGCTATGAGGATTTTTGAGAGCATAGAAATTAACGCCTCTTAATTTGTTTTGATCAGTTAGGCTCGACCCTGTAGAGCACCTGGCCATATTCTACCGCCTGGCCGCTTTCAACACATATCTCCGCAATTGTGCCCTCGGTCTCAGCCTTTATTTCGTTCATGACTTTCATCGCTTCTATGATACAAACCACATCCTGCTCTGAGACTTTCGAGCCAATTTCAACGTAAGCATCCGAGTCCGGGCTTGGTGTAGCGTAATAAGTTCCGACCATAGGAGCCTTTATATCGATAAGATTCGAAGTGGCCTGCTCTGCAGCCTCCGGGGCCGCGCCGGTGGCAGGAACACCAGCAGTTGGTGCCGCAGCGGGAGCGTGCATTACAGGGGCAGTCACAACCTGCGGAGGCTGTGGAAGTTCACGCTTTAGCAGTATTTTTTCGTCCCCCTTTTTGATCTCGATCTCAGTGAGCTTATTTTTGTCCATCAGCTCCAGCAGCTGCTCAATTTTCTTGATATCGTCTGTCTCGGCCATAAAAACATCCTTTCTATTGTTTACCGGGCTATAAGTATAATAATAACCGGGATAATTAGCAAGGATTTTGGTTGAGCTTAAAAGCTTCTCGAATCGCACCAGAAAAGATAAAGCCAACGGTCGGATTCGAACCGACGACCACTGGTTTACAAAACCAGAGCTCTACCACTGAGCTACGTTGGCAATAAGGCTGGGATTCTACAAAAATTCAGCCTTTATGTCAATATCGGTATTTTTTTGATTTGAATAAAGCTATGGTGGTAAAAACCGGGATTTCGAGCCTTTTCTGCGGTAGGCGCAACCCGAAATCCCGGCACAAAAGCTGTTTTCACCGCTGTCAATTAAGCGGACTTATCTGCATATTTCTGTCATATTCCATTGTATAGGTATAAGTAACAGTGGCAGCCTTGTCATCGATACTTGAAGGTGACAATTCAAGGTCCCATCGCAGCAGACCTTTCTTTTTAGTGCTTCTGACATATTCTTTATCTGTGCTGAGTTTCGGAGATGTTTTTACAAATTCAATCTTAAGAGAGACATTTTTCGTATATGGCAAGCGGTCAACAAGCTGTAACTTAACTGGACTGTCTTTATAATTTTCAAGAACAATTCGATAATCGAATGTATCAATACGGTTACCGCCCTGTATTCTCGTTCGTTTATCTTCCAGCTCACGAGCAACTTTGATCTGAGAATCTATACCAAAACCAGCCGTGAATCTCTCGCCAATAGTCACACCCTGCATTTCGCTCTTGCCGACAAACTGGCCATTCCTGAATACGCTTGCCTGGCCCGGCAGGAAAACAGTGTCACTTTTATTAACCACATTCGCCTGCAGGTAAACATAATCTGTAAGAAGCGGCGTAGCTATGAACGTGAAATCTGCTTCTGTTTCGATTTGGGCAATACTGACAAGCTGCTGGTCATTACGACTCGGCAATGTTATTACCCCTTCAAGCTCATAAGTAACACTCACACCTTCGATTCGTCGAACTTTGCGAATAAAATCATTCATCCTTGTTATCTGGCCACGACTCACATTGAATTCCATAGCCTGATTATCAATCGCTATTTGTGAAAGTTTTCGCTGAGCAGCTTTGCCTTTCTTCGAAGCTTCAAGCCTTTGCCTGTATAACTGCTCAAAAGGTTGGGCAGGCGATTGACCCTCTGCTTGTTGATTCTGGATCGTGCTCTGCAATGAATAATGCCCAAGCGTAACCTGCAATGGATCGAGCGACGGTGCCGCCGCCGCCATCGCAGGCTCAGCTGTGGACAAACTAACTACTGCCGCATCCCAGTCTTCTCCGCTGGTCTGGTTTATAACAGCGTTATATTCGATCAGTATCTTTGCTGAATCCGGCTCACCGCGAAGATTGTATTGCGGCAGCCAGTTTGCGCCATTAACAAGATAATTCAATTCAATAATACTTTTGCCGTTAGATTGCTTTGTTACATATAGAACAGCTTCTCTCTTGGTTTGGCTGCGACCGGCACTGAGCTCTTTGCGTTTTCGCTCAAGCAATTCGAGTTTCTTTTGGAACTCTTTGCGGAGAATCTGTATCTCTACAAGCTTTTCGTGCCAGAGAGTATTTTTACCCTCAAGATAATTGGCTAAATTCTCAACGGGCCCGGACTCGACTATTGATCGATTCAGGTCAACATTTGTCGCATCTACCGACCATTTCCAAAGCGCCTCAAATTTATGGAACAACCACCTGGCAATATCTTCATCACGCTGGGCCTGATATTGCTGTTTTTTAATTTCTTCGATTTCAGAATCAAGCTTTCTGACTTCTTCACGGGTATCGCCCTTTACCGCCCGGCTAAGATAACGCACTGAAAGAACTTTAGTTCCCCCAGCAGTCTCGGCATATATACTCTCCGGTAAAATCTTAGCTGGGAGGTCAGTAACTATAACTTCTGAACTACCTGCCGGTAAATCTAACTCGATTGATCGAGTTACCAACGCCTGGCCGCGATAAACGACAACTTTTGAGATTGTCCCCGTTGTAGTTCTGGCTTCGGCAAATACAACCTGTAACAATACACCGACAACCATAATAATTAACATTGCTTTAATTTTTCTTTTCATTCTTCGGCTCCTTTCAAAAATATATGCGTTTGATCAGACTTTTACTCATTGATTTTCAACTTCCATTTCTAAATATAATATAAAGGACAGATCCTCTAACGTTCTGTAAATAGTATGTAAAAACCCAATAACCTCCCTTTAACAAATAAATCCGGCAAGCTGTTTACAGGTGACTTGCCGCTGTGTAAAATCAAGTTGACTTAAATTTAAGGAAATAATCATGGAATACGCGGTAGGCAAAACAAACAGGATCATAGCGGCAAGGCTGTACGAAGGCGAGGATATCTACGAGTGTGTTGAGACAATAGCCAAAAAAGAGAACGTCAAATCAGCTGCCGTCTTTATCACCGGCGGTTTTAGAAAAGCCAGCGTTGTTGTAGGGCCGAAACAGGAAAAGCCCAAAATCGTGGGCAACTTCAAAGAATTTGACGGCCCGGGTGAAGTTCTTGGAGTAGGGACTATCTATTGGGATGACGAAGGGCCAAAAATGCACCTGCATTCCGCTATAGGCAAGGGTGACGAAACTGTAGTGGGCTGTCCGCGAGGAGGAGCAAAAACATTTTTAATTCTCGAAGTTACGATAATAGAGATTGAGGGAATTAACGCAGGCCGAAAATTTGACCAACAAACACAACTCAATCTTCTGAGTTTTGGTTAATATAAACTTTCTTCCTGGATGGGCCAAAGCACACAAAAGACAATAGAACAAGAGCAGTTCCAGCTATAAACAAAGCGATCCTTCGCCGAATTTCACTTAGCCTTATCAGCCAGTTGGGTATTTCAGGGGCAGATTCCTTTATTTGTGAAATATCTTCTAATGCGGCTTTAGCGGATTCAAGCTCAGCAGCGGTCACTTTTGGATATACAGCATTAGCATCCAACGGCTCGGCTCCAAGAACTGCCGGTGCGACCCGGCTCAATAGATTCGGATCTTTTTCAATATTCTGAAGCAGCAAGTCGTACTTTTCATTAAGTGACTCAAGTTTAGTGATCGACTCTTCAAGAGAATGTAATATCTGCCTGTCACGGTAATACTTTACAAGATCGGGGAACAAGCAAGAAGTCGCAACAGCAACGACACCAACGATGAAAAATATGATGAACAGGATTGTTCTCATATAAATTTAAATCCATCAATATAAAAAAGACGGCAGGTACTCTAATTCGATCCATCGAACAAGATACACCTGCCGTTTTGAAAACATATCCTGCTCTTGATTATTTGAACATAAAACCAGCGTAACGAGCACTTGAACCGAGGTCCTCGTTAATCCTGAGCAGCTGATTGTATTTGCAAATCCTGTCAGTTCTACAGAGCGAACCTGTCTTGATCTGGCCGGCACCGGAGGCAACTGCCAGATCAGCGATTGTGCTGTCTTCGGTCTCACCTGAACGATGGCTAATAACAGCAGTCCAGCCAGCCCTGATAGCCATATTGATAGCCTCGAAGGTTTCAGTCAAAGTTCCGATCTGATTGAGCTTGATCAGGATAGAATTCGCTGAGCCCTGCTTGATACCCTTGGCAAGACGCTTGGTATTTGTAACGAAAAGATCATCACCAACAATCTGCAGCTTATCGCCAAGCTTTTTGGTCATTTTCGCCCAACCAGCCCAGTCATCCTCAGCCAGACCGTCTTCGATCGAGATGATCGGATACTTGTTTACCCATTTTTCCCAATGCTTAACCATAGCATCTGAAGATACTTTCTTCTTGGGTGCAGATTTGAAGAACTTGTAGCTCTTTGTTTTGTTGTCATACATCTCGGTCGAGGCAGGATCAAGAGCAATTGAAATATCTTTACCAGGTTTGTAGCCGGCTTTTTTGATAGCAGCTGTTACAACTTCCAGTGCTTCTTCATTACTCTTAAGACTCGGTGCAAAACCACCTTCGTCACCGACTGCGGTATTATAGCCTTTTGAGACAAGAATTTTCTTTAGTGAATGGAATGTTTCAGCACCCATTCTAAGAGCTGTTGGAAAATCCTTTGCCCCGACAGGCATGATCATAAATTCCTGGAAGTCAACGTTGTTGTCGGCATGCTTGCCACCATTGAGAATGTTCATCATCGGCACAGGCAGGATATTAGCATTGCATCCGCCGAGGTAACGATAAAGCGGCATACCAGCTGAATCAGCTGACGCTTTAGCCGCTGCCAGCGAAACTCCAAGAATTGCGTTGGCGCCGAGCTTGCCCTTATTAGGTGTGCCGTCCAGATCGATCATTAACTTATCGATCTCTTCCTGACAGGCCGCGTCGAGACCCAGCACTTCCGGAGCGATTATTTCGTTTACATTTTTGACTGCCTTGAGAACGCCCTTGTTCATATAGCGTTTTGCCCGTGTATCTCGCAGCTCTACAGCCTCGTAAGCACCTGTACTGGCGCCCGATGGTACAGCCGCTCTGCCGAATGAACCATCTTCGAGCAGCACATCGACCTCGACGGTCGGATTACCGCGCGAGTCGAGAATTTCTCTTGCCGTTACATCAACTATTGTTGAAAACATTTCTTTTTCCCTTTCTATTAGTAGAAACATATCACTTTTATAACAGAACGGGGATGTTAACTCTTTTAGGCTCAGACGTCAAGAATTATGAATTTCAGCGACTTTTTTTTGCATTTTCCGCTATCTGCTTGAGCCTCATTAAATCGAGCTTTCCAGATGCAAGTGCAGGTATTTTATCAATTTGGATGAAGTTCTCATGTTTTGGTTTGTATAGATTCGGCAATTCACTGTCGGCAATTGTCTGGTTCAGTTTTTCCGCATCGCCAGCCTCTGGGGTATAAAGAACTATAAGCTGTTCACCCCTCTTCTCATCGGGTATAGCCGTCACTGCCAGGCATTGACCGTCGAGTCCTAATTCTTTGTGCAGTGTCTCCTCAACCGCCATGTGCGGTATCATTTCACCAGCTATCTTACTAAATCGTGATAACCTGCCAGTCAATCTTATAAAGCCGTCTTCATCAATCCCGCCAATATCACCTGTGATATACCAGCCGTCTTTTATGACATTGTCGGTTCTTTCTCTGTCATTAAGATAGCCGCACATAACATTCGGGCCTTTGATGCACAGCAGGCCTTGCTGATCCATCGACAGATCTTCGCAGCTTTGCGGATCTATTACTTTTACCGCAATACCAGGTATAGGATGACCGACTGTTCCTTCTTTAACACCTAACTGGTTTACTCCGCTTAGTTCTACATCATCGATATTAAATGAAGCGGTAGGCGATAGCTCAGTCGCACCATAACCTTCGCGGGGCCTGATGCCAAATTTATTCTTGAAAGAATCAGCAATAGAATCTTTGAGTTTTTCAGCGCCGGTCATAACCAGCCTTAAGTTAGCAAATGCTTCAGGTGAAATCTTTCTTATAAAGTTCAATAAAAACGTAGGCGCCGCGAATAATACTGAAGAATTATTTTTCAGTGCCGTTTCACCGACAACTTTCGCATCTAACGGGTTAGCTACAAAACTCGATGATACGCCGTTCAATATGGGCAGCCACAGTGAACATGTAAACCCAAACGAATGAAAGAATGGCAGGATAGCACAAAGGTTATCGACAGGCTTGATCTTGAAGACAGAGCACATTGAATCTATATTGGAAATAATATTATGATGACTAAGCATTACACCCTTAGGCCTGCCGCTTGAACCGGATGAAAATATTATCGTCGCAAGGTTATCAGCATCACTAATAGACGTTTTTGCGAGAATTTTCGCCGGCGTAAACCTAGCTTGAAGATAAGCTTTTTGCTTATCAGAACTTTTTATTTCACCGGCAATATCTTCGATAAAAACCTTTTGCTCAATTAACTGCAATTCCGGCAGTTTCTTAACGAGTTTTGAGGAAGTTATAACACACTTAATATCACACTGTTGAATCGTAAAACTGATTTCCTTGGCTGACAGAGTGTAATTCAAATTAACAGGGATTTTGCCCAGCATTGTAACCGCAATATTAGTCAGCGCTCCGCCGACAGACGGCGGCAGCATGATCCCGACCTTCTGTTGATTTGCTGCAAGCTCCCTGATTTTTTTGGACAAAACTACAGCACCGGTAAGGGTCTTACCATAGCTAAGCTCTTTACCCATACTATCCGTAATGCAACGCCTGCGCCAGTACCTGCGAGCGGTTTTAACAAAACGATAAGCCAATGTCCGCTTCTTCGACTTCAGGCTGTTATAATAATCGCAGGAAAGATCCTGTATCTTCAATTTAACATCTGCCGCTGTAGCATCGTTAGGTATTGCTTTTCCGAAATGAACTGACACTTTGCGACGATATTTTATAGCCAGCTTAGAGAACGGATTACCATAATAGCAGCTCAAAATGCTGCCCCACATACCGCCAATATAACCGGGGATGATCGGGGCATTAGTACCTTTAACAATCTTTTGAAAACCATTCTTAAGTAGCATCATATTGCCGTTATGTGTCATTTCGCCTTCGGCAAAAATACACACCGTTTCACCATTTAAAAGAGCCTCCCGAGCTTGTTTCAATGCTATGATGATTTTTTTAGGCGGATCATTGGATGATATTGTAATACAGCGAACCAAAGTGCAAAAAGGTTTAAGGAACCATATCTTATAGAAAAAACTCGACATAACAAAGCGAACCCGTACTGGTGCCGCAGCATCTACCAAAGGCCCATCCGCATAAGAAACGTGATTACATATTATTAACGCCGGCGAGTTAACAGGTACATTCTCCCTGCCAATAACTTTGACGCGATACAAAAGTTTTATTAGTACAGCTGAAATAAATCTTCCTATTGACTCGAGGAAAGACATAAACATATTACCGTCCCTAAAATAAGAGCAACCAGGCCTGACCCTATAAACAAATGGCCCGAAGTTAAACCAACCGTCTGAGTTAAGAACAGAAAAATCGCGATCGCAACAAGGTTGCTTATCCAACTAAGAAATTCTGAGGCCGCGACTATCTCACCTCGCCGATGGGCGGGGCTTTTTATTTGGATATATGCATTTATAGGTACAACGAAAATCCCGGCACCCGCTCCCATGAAAAACAGCAAGCCGCCAGTGATATAATAACCAGGCTGATATATACCAAGCAGCAAAGCTCCAAAGCCTAACATCCAGGTACCAAGAAGTATCATCTTATTAGCACCATATCTGCGGCATCGCCCTGAAAAAAGCGAACCCAATGCTATACCAATCAGTGCAAACACAAATAAATACGTACTGTTCTCTTTCGTCAAACCGAAACGGCTCATACCGTGTGGAATAACACAAAAGTACATCGAAACGCCAACGAATGTAAAATAAGCCGAACCGATGATCGACCATATTAACGATCTTTTTCTGTGTATGCTCCAAATAGTTCGGATAATATCGCGTAAGAAAATCACCGATGCTTTTGCCCGGCCACCGGCAGGTCGAGTCGTCTGAACTAAAATACCAGTTACCAATCCTACCAAAGCAACTAATACACAAACCAAAGCAGCTAATACATAATGCCCATCTACGATGCTCGAAACTTTCGGAGCTGTTATGATACCAAGAAGTATTGCTATATATGTAGCCGCCTGAACCCTGCCATTAGCGTGCCTGACTTCTTCTGGATTAACCAGCTCGCAAATTATCCCATACTTATTCGGTGAAAAGAAAGCACTCTGTGTGTACATTAAAAGCAAAACAGCACCGAGAACTACAGGTATCCCCAACCAAAACGCCAACACAGCTAACAGCATAACAACAAGCTCGGCTGCTTTGCACCATATGATAAGATTTCTTTTACTGTGCTTATCCGCTAATCGGCCTGCATACGCCAAAAAAAGTAGAAATGGTAAAACAGTTAGAATTTGTGCTATAGGCTGTGCTCTGCTCGCTTCATTCGCTCCGCCATCGCCTATAAGGAAATATACAACTAATAGCTTAAAAATATTATCATTTAATGCGCCCAAAAATTGAGTAGCATTGAACCAAGCAAATGAATGATCAGATTTTTTTAAAACGTTACTCATTATCTATTGCCGGAAACTATACAGTAAACGTTCCTTTTAACAGAGTTCATCGGATTACCTTGCTGAAAAGCAACTAAGGCTTTTTCTCAAGCTCAACAGCCTTATTCCCAACTTTTAACTTTAAACTTTCCTGCCACTTCCCGGAGCCCTTCTCTAATGAACGGGCGAAACCATACTTGATCCCATTCGCATCAGTGACGAGCTTTTTATTATCAAGAAAGCTGTATTTCGGAAACTCGCCCGTAACTGTCGCGTAGTACCATTTCCAAGGAAAGTTATGATCCTTAAGGTACTGATCGATCCTCGTAAGGCTGACATTGTGGGCATGAGTAAGGTCTATACCGGTAACTTTTTGTGTTATGTCGGCCGTCCAGTAATGCTCGGCCCAGTAATTAACATCAGCCGGACAATTAATATCCCCAAGCTGCTCCTGCCGCCAGTCCTTTGGAACATAAGCATCGAGAAAGGTAAGGTGAATATCGGTTTTAATCTGATCGGACAGAATCTTTGCAGCTTCGCTGATAACCCATGCACCGGATGAATGACCTATCAAATGTATATGCTTATAGTCACCTTCGACCTTCAAGATTTGTCCCGCTAATGCAGCCCCGGCAATGTCACGAGCATAAGTAACTGCATCGACAGGGTTTATAGTAGCCGACCCTTTGCCCCAGTCAAAATACCCGACCATCCATTGTTCAGAGTCAACATTCTCATTGATAGCTTTAGCCATCTTCTCGGGCCAACGGCCTTTACCTTTATGTATCCAGCCGTGAGTAATTACGACAAGGTGATCAGCCTGACTCTGCTTCTCTGCCTTATGAACAAAATTTAATCCAAAATGCTTTTTTTTACTTCTGCAAAAAGCCGGGTAAACTGTCAATCCCGCCAATAATATTATCAACACAACACTTGTTATTTTGGTTTTCTTTTTCATTTGGTTCGATCCCAATAGATATGATTATACCTTGTAATATGCTAAGGCCCAGCAATTAAATCTAAAGATTCCATTTCACTAAAACTAAAATCACATTCAGTTATCTCATCAGCCTGTTTTTTGAGAGCCTGGGCTGTTTCCTCCTGACTTAGTGCCTTTTTTATTTCTCCCATCTGTCTTAGAGCATTTGCTCTAAATATCCCCGGCAATTCTTCTTCAAGATCCAGCACTCGTTGGGTATATTTCTCAGCCATTGTCAATTTTTTATTACTTAACGCTTTTTTGCCAAGCCCCAAGAATAGTATGCTTCTTGAAGGATCGAGCTCGACCGTTTTTTCAAGTTCCGCTGCCGCCTCGGCGAGTCTTTTGTTTTTCATTAACTCGACAGCTAAACCTTCATGAGCCTCAGCACTATCCGGATTTTGTCCAACAACTTTTCGCCACAGAGCAACTTTGTCAACTTTTCTATTTTCTTTCAATTCACATTCGGCTTTAACACCATAGACAGCATCCATTCTTTTTAACTGTTCGGCATATTTCCTTGCCTTTTTCTTATCACCTCCAAGATACCAGGGTAATCGATCATAAAGGCCAAGCACCATTAGCCTAGCCGGATGATAATCTGGTTTCAACTCCAAGGCTTTCTCATAAGAGTCCAGCATACCTGACATCTTAAAAGCAGCACTGGGTATGCTAAGCACATTGTGCATATCAGAAATACTTTCATACATAAGCACAACACCCTCAAAATAGTAATAGCGCGGATTTATCGGATCAGCCTTAATGGCTTTCTCGATAGCTTTGTTCGCCTCGACAATAACTCGCTTCAATTCTTTTTTTCCGCTCTTGAAATCCTTTGACTCATCATTCATAACTATAAAAAGATTACAAAAGTTAGTCCTTGCCAATTCATAATAAGCTGATGCGTCACCGGGATTACTTTTTATATGCCTTTCAAGGAGTTCTTTAGCCTCATTTAATTGACCAGCCATTCTTAATTCGTATCCCTTGACAGCCACGGCGGAAGTTGCAGGTTTTCCTTGCACTATCTTTTTTTCTTTCTGCTTAGTTGCAAAAATAATGCACGTAATTATTATGACCAACAACACTACCAATATGTTCCTTGACTTTGACATCTTTAACTCTCCTTTGATTTCTAATATTTTTTAGTAGGTTCTTTTTTCATCACAGTAAACACTACATATACAAGTACATAAATAAAAGACGCGCCGACCGGCCAGTGGCCGAAGCGGCTGTAAAATGTTTTTCCAGTATAAACAGGCACGTCGGCAACGATTAAGCCTGCGCCCTCTTCGAAATGATCCTTACTTGCGTCAATTTCGCCTTTAGCCGAGATTATTGCGCTTATGCCATCCATTGCCGCCCGAACAACAGCATAACGCTGTTCGATAGCCCGGTGAGTACTACTTTGAAGATGTGTACTCTTAACTGTCCGCCAGTCAAGAGTCGGTACAGCAACAACCTGAACCTGTTTTCGCCCATACTCTCGACAGAGCTTTGCAAAATTGTCATCCTGACATATCATCGCCCCGCACTTAATACCATCAACCGGAATCTCTAACAGCTCTCCATCGCCGTTCTTGAAAGGTTCAAATGGTGTTATATAGGTCTTAACATATTGACTGGTTTGTCCGTCAGGCTGAATGAATAAAAGCCGATTTTCATTTTCACCAAAGCAGGCGTATCCTATCACAAGGCAAACATCATGCTCCTTTGCAAGACCAACAAATCCTTCTATTATTTCTGTATTATTTTCATTGAAGGAAAACCCAATTTCCGGTGAAACGATTATCCTTGCTCCTGCCTGTGCTGCCTCATTGACAAATTCCGGATAAGAATCTTGAAAATCTTTCCATTTTGTTTTGTTGATTTTCTCATTACCAAAGCGATTTAACGATCCAATTGCGGCAACTTTAATATTGCCGACAGATTTCATGTTCCAGTTAAGATAGTCGGCAATGCCTAATGACAAAATAATCGCCATAATTACAAGGCCGGATTTGACTCGATCTTTACGATTGATAATTACAACCAGCACCATCGCCTGTAAAAATCCAATCGCAAATATTATTCCCGTCAAGCCGGTTATCGATGTAAAACCGATCAGCATTGGATACGATGACCACGGCCTAACTATGGATTGCGCCAGGCCCCACATAGCAAGGGCAGTAAAATTAATGAAATCAAAAATAACAAGCGATGTCCCCACCGCTAAAGCATCGCTTATAGTAGGTTTCTTAAATAAATACGCCAAAACAAAACCCAACAGCACGAACAAAACCGTGAAATAGCTAACAAGGATAGCGGTGATATGTACAGGCATTTTCAGTGCAAATATTTGAGGCACCACATAAGCCAGACCCATATAGAACCCACCGCAAAAAGCATTTCGAAAACTCGGCCGATGAGTAACACAAAGATACAATAAAGGCAAAAATGCTGCTAATTGTACCGGAGCAAACATTGGATAGAGATGGCCTATCATCAGAGCAAGCCCACCCCATATTCCCGCTAATCGCCAATACCAGCCTATTTTTATTTTCTCAGCATCCATATTGCACTGCCTTTCATATATATACTGCACATATATTAACTATTATCATGCAAAATTAATCCACAACTTTTTTAATTAATTACATTACCGCAAAATCCGCAGCCGATTCTATAGTCTCGGCACTTAATGGTGCAAATTGAGAGTAACCTATCTCTTTGAGAAAGTTAATGCACTTAGTTTTAAGATATTCCCCGTGAGTCGAAAGTAATATTTTGGGTTTACGCTCACTTAGCAGACTTTGAGCCCCCTTTAAAACAGATAACTCGGCTCCTTCTACATCTATTTTTATTAGATCTGGGACAATACCATACTCTGATATAAACTCATCACATGAAATAGTTGCAACAGGCTGAGTACCCCTGTCATCCAGCTTTCCTAAAGCACAATTGTCTCCCTCTTGAAATGAAGCGAATCCTGTACTATCTGAAACCGCAAACGGTACGATTACCGTATTTCGAACTTTATTCAATTCCAGAACTTTTGACAAATACCTTATATTTCGAGGCAGCGGCTCAAAGGCAACTACACACTTAGACAAATGAGAAAATAAAAGCGTGTAAAATCCAACATTGGCTCCTAAGTCAAAGCAAATACTGTCCGGCCGAGTTAATTCACTTGCCAATTTAAGTTGATTAGCTTCAGAAAGATTAAACACAACAGAAAGCCCTTTACCCTCTCCGGCACCTGCCCCAGCTATCCACTTTTTACCTTTAAGAGGGCCTTTACGAATTTTGATACTACTATCAGACGGAATAAATCTCGAAAATAATCTGCCCAATCCTTTAACCGACATGTTTATTCCCCTGACAATATTATTGTTTTAATTCCGCTCGAACTTTTTCCAGAAAGGTTACCAGCTTTTTTAATTCCGGTTCTTTTAATACGCCCATGGTCTTTTTAACTTCTGCCGCATATAACGGCTCGACCTGAGTAAGAAGTTTCATCCCCTTGTTTGTGAGTTTTACAATATTATACCTTCGATCAGTCGGTGACGCGGTGCGCTTTACAAACTCGGCTTTTTCCATCCTGTCCACTAATGAGGTGATATTCGCCCTGTTGACTAACATCATATCGCTAAGCTGTGCCTGGCTCAGCCCGCCTTCATCACCGGATTGATGCTTTAAAAGCATCATCATATTAAACTGAACATCTGTCAGCCCTAACGGCTTAAAAAACACATCAGCCTTTTTCTTCAGACAAGAGGCTGTGTAGTAAATATTCAAAAGAGCCTCGTGCGGAGGAAATGCTACAGGTTTCCTGAGTCCCAGTTCTTGTGTCAAAGCCATTTTATTACTCTTTGAATAACTAAATAAATTTTCAGATAAAAATACTAAACAATCTCAAATAACTAAAATTTCAATTACAAAAATGCTTTGTAGAAAATAAGATTAAAGTCATTGCGAAGGAGCGATAGCGACTGCGGCAATCTTGATTTTTGAACGTTTAAGATTGCTTCGCTGCGCTCGCAATGACCTGATGTTACAACTTTTCTACAGAGCA
>JANQHJ010000127.1 GCA_028282745.1 Sedimentisphaerales bacterium
TGTAAGGCTTGTCGAGTTCGCAGACCATGTTGTCCTGGTTGGTGACGAAATGCGGAGATAGGTAGCCTCTATCAAACTGCATACCTTCGACGACTTCCATGTTAGTGTCGATGCTCTTGCCTTCTTCAACGGTTATGACGCCGTCTTTACCAACTCGCAAGAAGGCCTCAGCCATGATCTTGCCGATCTCCATGTCGTTGTTGGCGCTGATGGCTGCGATGTTGACGATGTCATCCTTTTTATTTTCGTCGATAGGTTTGGCGAGCTTTTCGAGCTTAGCCATGACAGCTTTTGTCGCGGCCTGCATGCCACGGTTAAGACTCATAGCATCGGCGCCAGCTGCGAGGTTACGATAGGCCTCTTTGAACATTGCCTCTGTAAGAACTGTTGCGGTTGTCGTACCGTCACCTGCGATCTTTGAAGTCTTACTTGCGGCTTCTTTGACGAGCTTTGCTCCGAGGTTCTCGGTCTTATCTACAAGTTCGATCTCTTCAGCTACGGTAACGCCATCCTTTGTGACGGTGGGGCCCCCCCAGCTTTTGTCAATAACGGCGTTGCGGCCTTTCGGGCCGAGCGTTGATTTTACTGCCGCTGCGAGCTTTTCAACTCCGGCTAAAAGCGATGCTCTCGCATCTGTTTCAAATGCCAACTCTTTTGCTGCCATAGTTTTGTATCTCCTTTATAATTTCGAATCTAACTTTTCGAATATTGCTGTCGTTGCCCTTAGGCTGTAAAACGACCAGCCTAATGCTATATAAACCGCAAAAGCCATACCAGAAGGATTATGAATTAAGCCAAATGGAACCAAAGAGTCGTATCTGCTTATATTATAGAGTTTTATGGCTATCCATACAGGTCAAATAGTCGCTTTGAAGCAGGGAAGGGCGGTTTGGATGCCATTTTTGGCAGGTGGATATTCTGCCAACTTGGCAGGTGGATATAAAGCTTTTAACTTGCCAATAAGTATATTTTAAGGATAATAGGAGTTGATCAAGGCGGGATCAAAGGAGTCACTTGGATCATTGAAATATTTTTAGGCAATCGGGAGATCTATTTATGAAGTGCTTATTGGTTTTTTGTGCAAAAAATGGATTATATCTTATAATTCCAATCCTTATCTTTTTTACTGGTTGTGCTGATAGGCAGATAGATGTTTCAGAGGAATTCTGGGAAAATACTGACAGCAAAATAGGTCTGGTAGTCGATGCCCAAAGACATGGCCGGTTATATAAATGCGGCTCACAGGGATTACTCGATATGGCTATAACTGATGCTTTGTCTGGGGAAGGGCATTATATTAATACGGTTCAGCCTTACGGTTTTTTGAAAATCGCTAATTATTTTAAAACTGAACTTGAGCTTGCCGGATTCCAAACAAAAGTTTACCCCAAAACAATAGATGTAGGCGATTTCCCTGAGATTAGCTGGCCCAAAAAAGACATATATAAATATGACCTTAGCTATATTTTCGAAGAAATGGGGTGTGATAAAATAATTGTTTTACGTCTAAGTAAGTATGGAATTATCAGGTATTTTTACAGTTTCATAGCATTGAATGAACCAGAAGCTCTCGTGGATGTACACGGTGTTATGGTCGAGAAAGAAGGTAACCGTGTTATTTGGGATTCAGGTAAAAACAATTGTTACATCAGAAGGGAGGTAAATGGCGAATGGAAACAACCGCCTGATTATCCGAATATGACTAAGGCTCTTGAATTAGCAAGCGAAGAATCGAAGATGTTCATGCTGGAAAAGTTCTTTAAGGATCGTATTTCAGAGAAATCTCTTCGCAAATGGGAATTAAGTATGGCTGAATTAGGCGAGAACAACCCCGATATTTTGAAGATGCGCCGGTTGATGTGGAGAATGGATAATATTAGTGCTTTATCCGTTACCTGTAAAAAACCCTATATAATGACACGTAACTGCAGTGATTGGTCAGGCCCTAAAAAGAAAATAAATATAGACGGCATAAAAGCTGAGTTAGCTTCAAATGAAGAGGGAACAGTGGTGCTGGTGAAGAATCAGGGGCTGTCCGATCATAGTAAAAACAAAAAGATACTAATCTCTGTCCTCAAAATAATAATGAATCACAACATTAAAATAAATAAATTGACCGGTTTATATGTAACAAAAAGTCCACACCAATATTTCGGCTACTTTATTGAAGTTGACCAAGATTTGTATTCAATCTTAAATGCAAATTCAGAAAATCATCAGAATTAAGAAAAAAAGGGGGAGACCCTAATAAAAACAAGGATTGTATTGCTGATACCTGCGTGGTAAAATTCAAGTTATGAGGAAAATAATAGCAAAACTAATCGTAATATCGGCTGCATTAACATTTGTAATATCAACCTTTGGGCAGGGCGATCCCAACTTTGAGCCTAATTTGCCGATAAAGCTTGAGCCAGTTAAAACACTGGACTCGGGGCAGGTTCCTTCGATAAGCTCAGGGCAGGTCAAGGCGGCGCGGATAGTCTGTGAGGGGATGATAGACAATGGACTTTATGAATCCATCAAGCGGCGTACGGAAGAGGCGATTGCTGAGGGGCGTACGTATATCATTTATGAGATCGATACTTATGGCGGACTTGTTATCTCGGCTGACGCAATATGTGAATATCTTCTATTCGAAGTAGCTAACAGGGCTAACACTGTTGCTTATGTCACCAAGAAAGCGATATCGGCTGGGGCGATGATAAGTGTTTCGTGCGAAGATATTATTATGTTAGAAAACACTACGATAGGCGATTGCGCTCCTATGTCGATGGGGGCCGAGTTGGAAGGTGTCGAACGGGAAAAAACAGAAAGCTTTATCAGGGCGGTATTCGACAGAGCGGCTGAGAAAAATAAATATCCGCAGGCACTGTTGCGGGCGATGGTGACAATGCAACTCAAAATTTATCGAGCTAAAGATATTGAGACAGACGAGTATGTATTTTTTGAAGAAGAACGACTGACGTCTGCCGAGGCTAACGGGCTTGATATGGCCAACAAGGAGTTGATCGTTAAAGACGATGAGATATTAACGCTGACCGCAAGCAGGGCAGAAGAATATGGTATAGCGAGAGCGGTAGTCAGGAATTTTGAAGGGGCGCTTAAATTTTTAGAAGTGCGCGATAGTGTAAAAATCGAACGGCCTGTACCTGTTCGTCATACGAACTGGTCGGAGGAGTTGGTAAGGTTTATCAATTCACCTGCAGTGATGGGTGTATTGGTATTGCTTGCCTTTCTTGGAGTTTACATGGAACTGAATACACCGGGCCTCGGTTTGCCGGGACTGATAGCGGTGCTCTGTTTTACTATCATAGTTGGCAGTAAGTTCCTTATTGGGATGGCTAACTGGATCGAAGTGGCAATTCTCGTACTTGGAATAATACTGTTGTTGATCGAGTTCTTTGTAATACCCGGGTTCGGGGTTACGGGATTGGCTGGGATATTCTGTATAATATTCGGATTGTTCGCAATGCTGGTTAAGAATGCGCCGAGTGAGATACCGTGGCCGCAGAGTGAGCTGGCATGGGATGAGTTTTATAACGGGGCGCTGGGGATGCTGATAGGGTTCTTCTCGTTTATGATCGTGGCGTTCTTTGTTACAAGATACCTGCCGAAGTTTGGAATGTTTACCGGTTTGTCGTTGTCGCCGGCGATAGCTAAAAAAGGTGACGAGAATGAGGTCAGTATGACTATAGCACCGCAAGCAATAGAGCAGCAAATAAGTATCGGTGTTGCAGGAGAAGTTGTAACTCCACTTCGGCCTGCGGGACGGGCGAGATTCGGCGAAGCAATAGTGGATGTTACCTGTGAGGGGGAATTTGTTGACAGCGGCGATAAAGTAGAGATAATTAAAATAAAGGGTAATCGTGTAGTCGTACGAAAACTCCCGGAAGCCTAATAAATGTTTTTTTTCGCTTTGTCATTGCGAGCAAAGCGAAGCAATCTTGCTTTTGAACTAATATTTGAGATTACTACGGCCTTTCAGGCCTCGCAATGACATTTTTATATTATAAGTAAGGATACTTAAATGGATTGGTGGTTGCTGTTAGCAGTATTTTTGTACTTCGCCTGCGCATTTCTTATAGTTGCTGAGATATTCGTACCGAGCGGAGGACTCATCAGCATTTGCGCTTTGGCATGCCTGGTAGGAGGCTTGTGGATATTCTTTAAGAGTCCTATGCTGGTAGGCAAAGGCTGGATAGGAATATTAGTGGCGTTTGTTGAGATCCCCATCGTGCTGGTCGGTACGTATAAGATATTTCCCAAAACGAGATTCGGTAAAAGTGTCACTCTGGCTCCGCCGGTTAAGAAACAGGGCGAGGGTGTGCCGGATACCGAGAAACTGCGGAAGCTTTTAGGTATGACAGGAATTGTATTAACCCCGCTTCGGCCGGTCGGGATGGTTGAATTCGACGGTTATAGATTTGAATGTGTAGCTGACGAAGGGTATGTTGATAAGGGAACGAAAGTTAAAGTTATTAATGTCGAGAGTACGCAGGTCAAAGTGCGGACTGTTGACGAGAATTAATGAAAGGACTGGGAGATGTTAGAGTTTATGCCATTATTAAAAGCAAGTGCCGGACAAATCGTAGTTGTTGCGTTACTCGTAATAGCTGGGATATCGTTATTAGTATTTTTCCTTCTTTTCATTAAGTTCTTCAGGCTATGGATACAAGCGGTATTCGCTCGAGCTGATGTCAAGATGAGCGAATTGATCGGTATGTGGCTTAGAAAAGTCAATCCGCAAACTATAGTAGTCAGCAAAATCACCGCGGTGCAGGCTGGCCTTCAGCTGACGACTAAGGACCTTGAAAGCCATTACTTAGCCGGTGGTCGAGTGCCGAATGTTGTCCGGGCGTTGATAGCAGCCAACAGGGCGAATATCGATCTGTCGTTGAAAACGGCAACAGCAATCGACCTGGCGGGGCGTGACATTCTTGACGCGGTAACGACAAGTGTTAAGCCTAAAGTCATCGATTGCCCTGATCCTACAAGGGGCAGAGACACAGTTGACGCGGTGGCGCAAGATGGAATTCAGTTAAAGGCCAAAGCGAGAGTTACCGTACGAATGAATATCGACCGGCTGATCGGCGGCGCTACCGAAGAAACTATTATCGCGCGAGTCGGCGAAGGTATAGTTACAACTATCGGTTCTGCGATCACATATAAAAGTGTACTTGAGAACCCGGATAACATCTCCAAGAGTGTTCTGGCTAAAGGGCTCGATGCTGGTACAGCGTTCGAGATACTTTCGATTGATATCGCGGATGTCGATGTTGGTAACAATGTTGGTGCACAGCTTCAGGCAGCTCAGGCCGAGGCTGATATGAGACGAGCAAAAGCCGAAGCTGAGAAACGAAGGGCAATGGCTGTCGCGCGTGAGCAGGAGATGCAGGCCTTGGTTGTCGAGAACCAGGCGAAGGTTCCGCTGGCAATGGCGGAAGCATTTCAGAAGGGCAATCTCGGCGTGATGGATTATTACAGGATGAAAAATATTAACGCTGATACCGATATGAGAAAATCGATTTCGAAGCCTAAGAAGAAAGAATAGACTCGTTACTAATCGCTCGTCGCTTGTGACTCGTGCTTGAATCCTGCTAAAAACAGGATGGGAATTTATATGGAAATGATCGATATTAAAATCCTGTTGGCTGATGGTGTCGAAGGTTGGTTCGAAATATTGGTACTGATAATCTTCGTTGCCATCGGCTCAATAGTTCAACTCGTCAAGGCTCGCAGTGAAAAGGCTGCTAAGGAGAAAAAAAGGCAAGAGCAGCCTCCTAAGCGGCCCAGTAGTAATGCGCAAAAGGCGAGGCTGCGTTTTGAAAAGCTGTTTCAGCAGGAAGAAGAGCCGCAGGAACCTGCCCAGCAACAAGTAGTTGGTCAGCCCGGGCAGGTAAGGCCAAGAATGTCACCCCCGCCTATACGTCCACCTAAACCACCTGCCAGGAAAGAGCCGGTCAAAATTGTTCAGCCTTATGTAAAGGCCGTGGAGCAAAAGAAAGACAGCGAGGTACCAATGTCAGAGATAATTCCACGAGAGCATAGTCTTGTGGAAGAACTGCTCGAGCCTGGGCAGTTGGAATCCGCTATACTTCACTATGAAATTCTTGGCAAATGCATAGCCTTGCGAGGTTATGACTTATAGGCCCAATAGCATATCATTATTCATATAGAATAACTGCCCACATAGCTGAAATTTTCCTGTAAACGACGCACTTGTGATGATAGTCTATTGTTTTAGACGCAACTTCTACAAAGGAAATGATTTATGTTAGCAGTGGAAATCGATTCGATATGCAAAACATTCGGCCAGGTCAGGGCCGTGGACGGCCTTAGTCTATCGGTACCGCAGGGCTGTGTTTACGGCTTCTTAGGCCCCAATGGTGCAGGCAAGACAACAACAATCCGCATGATAATGGATATTATCCGGCCTGACAGCGGGCAGATCCGTGTACTTGGTAATAGGGCAATTAATACGGTCAAGTCACGCATTGGCTATATGCCGGAAGAGCGCGGGCTGTACCGAAAGATGAAGGTGCGAGAGATACTGGAATATTTCGGAGCCCTGAAAAATATACCTAAGAATCAATTAGCTGGTAAGGCTAAGGATTGGCTCGAAATGATCGAGTTGAGCAGTTGGGCTGAGAAAAAAGTAGAAGAGCTCAGCAGGGGAATGCACCAGAAATTGCAGTTCGCGGTGACGGCTATTAATGATCCAGAATTATTGATACTGGATGAGCCTTTTAGCGGGCTCGATCCGGTCAACCAGGAGATGCTCAAGGATATAATTTCACAAATTAGAGCCGCGGGACGGACGATAATTTTTTCGACACATATGATGCATGAGGCAGAGAGGCTTTGTGATGAGATAATTCTTATCAATAATGGCAGGGCGATCCTGCAGGGTAATCTCGCTCGAATAAAAATGAGCTATCAGCCTAATGCGGTAAGCATGGAGGCGGATGGTGACATAACGTATTTAAACGACATCGAAATAGTTGAATCTATAGAGCAAAACAACGGAAGGGCTGACATTCGGCTTATCGAGGGTGCGGATCCGCAGGAATTATTACAATTATTGGTAGGGCGGGTGAACGTGAAAGTTTTCGAGGTCAAACTGCCCTCGCTGCACGAACTGTTCATTGAAAAGGTCGGAGGTGACGATGCGAAGAATTCTTAAAGTAGCGCAAAGAGAGTACATAGCCACCGTACGGACCAAGGCATTCTTGTTCGGAGTCTTTGTCGGGCCTCTTTTGAGTATTGGGATAATTTTCTTTGCCGGTAAAACGGAGAACATGACAGGGCCTAAACCAACAATAACCATGGCAGTGACGGATTTGACTGGACAATTATCCGGGCAGATCAAGGACAGGATAAGCAAACATAATAATGACAAGCCCGACAATATGATTATATATAGAGACTTCTCCTTAACCGGTAGTATTGATGAGATATACGAAGAGGGCAAAAGTATATTAAAAGAAGGGGGGCTGGATGCTCATTTTGTTATAACACCTGAAGTGATTGACGGCGACACTAAGATCGAGATGTACACGTATAAGACCCGGCCTGCTAAAATGAACGTGATATGGAAAAGCATGGAAATCATTAAGGATGTTGTTATAGATGAACGATGCAAGCAGAGAAATCTATCACGCAGGGAGCTTGGTAAAGTCTGGAGCGTTAACTTTGATGAGTTTGATACAGGTGCCGGTATGGCTGACGAACAGGTTGATAAGACCAGCATTGTAACAAACATGATGCTTCCGTTCGCTATGATGTTCCTTATATACATAGGGATCATAGGTATGGGCCAGCATATTATCAGTAGTGTTATCGAGGAGAAGAATTCGCGGATTATCGAGGTTTTATTATCGGCTGTTAGTCCTTTTGAATTATTAAGTGGTAAAATTTTGGGATTGGTCGCGGCAGGGCTCACGGTGGTAGGAATTTGGTGCTTAGGTGCCCTTGCGATGATGAATTTTAAAAATATCAGTCTTGATCTTACAGTAAACTTTGCTGTTATATTTATACTTTATTATGTGCTTGGATTTATGTTTTTTAGCGCATTGTTGGCTGCGATCGGCTCGGTTTGTAATACATTAAAGGAAACTCAGAGTCTGATGTTTCCGGTTATTATGATATTGATTGTGCCAATGATAAGCTGGTATCAGCTTTCTCAGAGCCCGAATGGAACTTACGCGAGAGTTTTATCTATGATTCCTATGACTTCGCCGTTAGTTATGGTTTTAAGATTGTCATCAACTAATAATGTAGCTTCTTATGAAGTATTTTTATCTTTAGCATTTCTTGCAGCCGGAGTTTATGTCGCATTTCTGTTAGCCGGTAAAATATTTGCGACAGGTATATTAATGTACGGAAAGAGGCCCGGTATAAGCGAAGTTTTGCGTTGGGTTAGGGGTAAATGACCATATTGATCGAGATCGGGCCTTAGAATCGAAATCGTTTTTGAAAGAAAAAGCCCGAATTAAAACACCAAACCCAAGGTCCCATAATATATGTTATGTTTCATTCATGTAAATTAGGGTTTTAGGCAGTACTCGGCTTAAAACGTATCTTGCGGCCCGAATGGGTCATTCGGCACAGATCTGGCTACAGCATCTGTCAAACTTTCCCATGTTGCTACCGTTCTGTCGAGTAGCCCGAGGTTTTGCAATATGATCGATATATTGTGCGTTGTTTCTATCGATGCTAGGTTGTCTTCCATGAAGCGTTCGAGATTCAATAATGATGATGCGAACTTTGCGCGATCGCAATAAAGCAAAGCTGTTTTGTAATGCAGGTTAAGGCAATCGGCGTTCAAAGGCAAAGGTTCGGTAAGAAGTTCAAGAGCATCTTTGGTTTTTTTCGTCTCATATAAACAAACTATCATCTTTGCACGAGCCCTGTCGAATGTCGGATTTATATCAAGACATTGATTAAATGCCTTAGATGCCTCGTCGAGCTGAGAAACGCTCATAAGCAGAATGCCCAACAGATAGTGCAAATGCGGATTCTGGGGCTCAAGTGAAAGCTGGCTCTGATAAGCCTTGATTATATCGCCTATATCCGAGAATGTCTGTTCAGTAGCGTAAGCCTCATCATAAGATGAAGAATTAGCACGGAATCGCAGTGTAGCTGTCTGTGCGAATAAAAGGGCGCTGTTAGGCTGAATTGCCGCAGCGAGTGATAATGTGGCATTGGCCTCTGATTTCTTGCCTGATAGCTTCTGTGCAGTAACCAGGCCCATATAGGCATCGACCACTCTGTCGTTCATTTCAAATGCTTTATTGAAGAATAGCGCAGCCAACTGATCTTTTTGTTGCTGCAGGTACTGAGTGCCGAGCTTAATTGTTGCCTCGATCAAGTCCGGGCAAATTCTAAGGGCCTGCTCATAGCAGGCCACAGCGTTAGCCGTCTCACCTGTCATAGAGAACAGGTCAGCTTTTTTGACCAGTATGTGTGGGTTTTCTATCTGATCCTGGTTGTTCTGATCAATATATTCCAGGGCATCATAGAAATTACCCGCCCGCATAAATTCATCTACCTGGGAATCCTCAAAAACGAAATTATCCGGGTGTATAAGGATAGCTGTGTTAAATGTGTCTATCGCCCTGTCGTATTTTTCAGCAAGGATATACAAGTTGCCGAGCGCAACGAGATTCTTTATATCATCCGGGTACTCGCTTCTGAGCAGTTCATATTCGTGAATTGCATCTTCGAGCCTTTGGTTTTTAAAATATATAGCGGAAAGCCTTTGCCTTGGCAGTTGTAGATGGTTTTTGAATTTAAGGCAATCCTGGTAAAAAGCCACAGCTTCTGATTCGTTTTCGAGCCTTTCATAGCAATAGCCGAGAGCGTAAAGATTCATTGTATTACTTGGCTGTCTCGAATAAACGGATTTGAATTCTTCGACAGCATCTTTAAGGTGATTCATTTGAATGCTCAAGGCCCCTGCCGTCATTCGGCCGAGAACACATGAAGGATTGTCGAAAAGGTACAAGCGTAATTGTTCACAGGCAGTCTGATCTTTGTGCTGGCGTGCAAGGTTGATTATATTGTGGAGCTGCTCAGCTCTTGATTCGTCGTTGGTCTTCTCCGCAGCGCCGGAAACGTCAAACCAGTGCCAAACCAAATCGGCTACATCGACCTGAAGGCCGGTTCCGATAATTTGTAACAATATACTCATTTTCCCCCCTAACGGGCATTTTAAGCTCGCCGTGTATATTTTGTTATTCGTATCGCTTCAGCCGTGTATTTCGGCGTTAATTTCCACTGCTAAAAGTATCGGCGATAGAGAAACAACGGTTAACCAACATAAGGAATGATCACTGATTATTGTACGATTTCAGCGGTTTTTTGGAGTGTATATTCGTTATGTAACAAATATCGAACCTTTAAGGCATGAAACCGGACGTTATAACGTCCAGATATAGTGTTAGTTTGTTCCTTCTGTCATTGCGAGCGGAGCGAAGCAATCTTGCTTACAAAATTAAGATTGCTGCGGCGACTTTGTCGCTTCACAATGACATCAGCCCCCCACCGATTTTTATGTCCGGGCCTGCTTTTCGATCTCAGTCAAATAAGCAAGTGTTCTTTCGAGCTTGTCGGAAAGATGTTTTAGTTTCAGCATTGTGCGAACACGGGTCAAGAGTTCGAGCTTGTTGACGGGCTTGCTGACAAAGTCATCGATGCCCGAATCGATACCTCTTTCGATATCGCCAAGTTCGTTAAGTGCGGTCACCATGATAACCGGGATGTCCGCAGTATTTGGATCGTTCTTAATTCTACGGCAAACCTCAAAGCCGCTCATCTTCGGCATCATGACATCGAGCAGTATAAGGTCAGGCGGATCGTTCGCGATGATCTCTAGCGCCTGCGGGCCGTCCAAAGCCGGTATAGATTCGCATTCGAGATCTTCCAGGTAAGCCTGGAGTAATTCGAGGTTCTGCTGGTTATCGTCAACAACGAGTATCTTAGGTGTCTTATTTTCCTGGTTTTCAGTCATTATAATGCTCCAAAACCGTGATTTAAAGTTCTATCGAGCTGCCCTGCTCTTTTCACGAAAGGGTGATTATACCCTCAAAATCCAATTATATCAAGAAGGCAGTTTTACCACTCTTCTAAGTTAGTGCCTTAATAATAGCTACGCAAAATGCCGGCAGATCGTCCGGCTTACGAGAAGTTATCAGTTTGCCCTCAACGACGCATTCCTCGTCAACGTAATTCGCTCCGGCATTTATTATATCATCCTTTATAGCCATAAAACAGGTGGCCTTTTTGCCCTTGTATGCTTTCGTACTGCAAAGCAGCCAACCGCCGTGACAGATAGCAGCGATGACCTTACCGCCGTCCACCATTTTATTGGCGAAATCTATAACGCTTTGCTCTCTTCTCATGAAATCCGGTGCGAATCCACCCGGTACTATCATGCAGTCGTAATCGTTCGGATCTGCGTCACTGGCAGTAACATTAGGGACGCATGGATAACCTTCTTTCGACGGATATGTTTTCCCCGCTTCGGCAGCTACAAAATCAACCTCAAAGCCCTCTTCGATCAACCTGTAGTAAGGATACCATATCTCAAGCGTTTGGTACTGCTGATCTACCATTATCGCAATTTTTTTGTCACTCATACTGTCACTGTCCCGCCTCTCTGTATTTTTCCAAAAGCTCCCGAACCTGCGGCCTGACATAGACAGATTCGATATCGACTATCTTAATCGCCGCCCGTGCGCATTGCTCTGCTACTTCAGCCGAAGGGGCCTGGGTATCTACAAAGAAAATATTCTCACCCTTGATAGAGCAAAGCCCCCCGCCGCTTCCGCCGAGAGGTTCCGAACGAACCTTAACGCCGGATGTCTCCAGCAATTCTAAAAGCTCCTGCATTATATTCTGGTCGTTCATAATTCGTAAATCGTTTTTCGTTTCTCATCGCTCTTAGGTGGATTCCATAAATTCCAGTTAATATTGTCCTACTTTTTGCCTTGTTTTCAAGAAAATATCGCTCTGGAGTCGATATAAAATAATAACTTTCCATATTTTATATGAGGATTTGAGCTTTGACAAGTATCCTGGAACGCAGAAAATCGCTCCACAGGCAATTAGAGCAGGTGCAGCGTCACAGTGAGTCCCTTTCCGGGCAGATCGACCATCTTGCCGGCCTTGCCAGCGTTGGTACTGCAGCGGCTATGATCGCCCATGAAATCAATAATCTTCTGACACCTGTCGGAAGCTATGCACAGCTTGCACTTCATCATTTGGATGACAAAGAGTTGGCAAAAAAGGCCTTGCAGAGAGCATACGAGAATTGCCAGAAGGCAGGTCAAGTGGTGGAGGCGATACTGAATGTTTCAAATGCGGGTTGTGACGAGAAAGAAGATATTAATCTCGCATCTCTCGTAGATCAGGTCTTCGATTGTTTGTGTAGAGATTTTGGCAAGGATGGAATTACGGTAAAATGCGACATCCCTCAGGATTTGACAATATACACAATGGGCGTTAAGCTCCAACAGGTAATAATGAACCTTATCATTAACGCCCGTGACGCGCTGCTTGAGAGCCGCGGCGGAATTTTGACGATTAAAGCAAGGCGTTGTGAACAGTCGGCAAAGATGACTATTAGTGATACCGGCTGTGGTATCGAGAAGAAAAACATCAAAAGAGTATTCGAGCCTTTCTTTACGACAAAATCGTCCAGCGAAAGCCAAGGCGGCTCTGGACTTGGCCTTGCCTTTTGCAAGCGAATAGTCGAGCAGCACGGAGGGACAATTAGTGTTGAATCCGAGCCGCAAAAAGGATGTACATTTATGATCGTGCTACCCTCGCGGCAGTGAGGTGATCAGGCATTGTGGCGACACTTATCGAAAACATAGGCCATATCTTATCGATGCTCATACTGGTCTGTATGAGCGCGTTTTTTTCCGGTACAGAAACTGCGTATTTTAATCTTACTCGCCGGCAAATCGAACAACTCAGGCATTCCGAGCATAAACTCAGTAATTTAGCTGCTGCTGTTGCCACTAAAAGACGGGCATTGTTAAGTGCCCTGCTGTTCGGTAATATGACGGTCAACGTTTTATATTTCGCCTCGTCCAGCGTTCTCGTTCTTCGCATGGAACGACAGGTCAGCGTAGGAGCCGCTGCCGTTACAGCCGCAGCTTCATTTATATTATTGCTTCTCTGTGGCGAAATATTCCCAAAATCAGCCTCCTTCGCACATTCCAAGGGCATAAGCATTATAGCTGCCGGTCCGGCATATCTGTGCATAAAAGTACTAAGACCACTCGTTGGGATATTTAATTTTCTCATAATTACCCCTGCCATGAGGCTGCTTGTTGGAGCCGAAAAAGAGCCAGAGTCAATGACTACGGCCGAGTTTAAATCGCTCATTGAGCAAGTTGGGAAAACCGGGCAAATAACTGAAGTCGAAAATAAGCTTTTATCCGAAATAGCTGAGCTTCACTTACTGAAAGTAAGACACTGCCTGAAACCGCGTGTAGATATGCTCGCCTGCGATATCACCGAATCAAGAAAGAATGTATTGAAACTTATGCGTGATAACGACGTGACCAGGATAGTAGTTTATCACGAAGAGATAGATAATGTCAGGGGTATGGTCGAACTTCGCGATCTATTAATAAAACCACAGGCCAAGGTTGGGCAAGTAGTAAATAAGGCGCACTATGTACCAGAACAGAAAACCATCGAATCACTGATAGAGCATTTCCAGGTAACTCAAACCGATACAGCCGTTGTTGTCGATGAGTACGGCGGGATAGCCGGCACTATCAGCCTCGAGGATATAGCGGAAGAAATTCTCGGCCCGATCGAACTCGAGGAAACCGAGCCGGTACAACAAATCGGGCCGCTTCAATATCGCCTGGCTGCCAACATTCCCGTTCATGAATGGCAGCATAGTTTTGGCATAGACCTGACACAGGCCAGATATACAACGATAGGCGGCCTTATAATCTCTTTACTTGACAGGATACCAAAAGAAGGTGACATAGCTAACTTACGAAACCTGGAATTCAAGGTCGAGCGGGTAAATAAAAACAGAATTGTAAGCGTGATACTTACATTTAAGGCTCTTAACGAAGATGTACAGTAATCTTATACTGCTTGGGATATTTGTTTTATGCGTACTACTTGCCGGCTTGTTCGCTGGTGTCGAGATGGGTGTTTACCAGTTAAGCAGGCTGAGATTGAGGCTCGGTATCGAACATAAGAAAACATCGTATCTTCTTCTCGGCAAAAGCCTTAGAGACAGTACATCGTTGATAATATCACTGCTGTTAGGAACTAATCTTTCGTATTATTTCGCAACAAGTAGTCTTACTTATATGTTTTTGCGAGCCCTGGAAAATGAGCACGCGGCAGAGGCTATGGCTACGGTAGTCGCGACACCAGTGTTTTTTGTCTTTTCCGAATTGATCCCCAAAAATTTCTTTTACTACAAAGCTGACCGTGCATTGCCTGCCGTCTCATGGCTGATCTATCCTTTCGATAAATTAGCAAGGCTTTGCGGCGCAACCACAGCACTGAAAGCATTGAGCCAACTATCGTTTGGCCGTAGTCACAGCAAAGCGGTTTCCACTAAAACAACTCTTCGTACTATGCGCCGCGGCTTCGAAGCCCTGTTAGCGGAAACACATGAAGAAGGAATATTAAGCTCGACCCAGACAGATATGATGCGAAGGCTTGGAATGGTCTCACATATCAGCGTTCGCTCGATAATGACACCGATGAATAAAACAATGCTTGTCGATGTAAACACTAACAGCCGGAATCTGCTTAAAGTTTTAGAGGTGAGTGGCCATACCCGGTATCCTGTTTATGATGGCTGGCACCAAAACATCATCGGATTCATTAACGCCTATCATTGCCTGACAGACGAAAAGGAATTCGTTAATCTATTCGGAATGCAGCATGATATACACAGCATACACGCTTCGACAAATGTTCTTGACGCGATAGATATCATGCAGAAGAAAAACGAAAATATGATGCTCGTTACAGGCTACGGCCGTAAACCTATAGGAATATTGACAATGAAAGATCTTGTTGAGGAGTTGCTCGGTGAACTCGCTCAATGGTAAACCTGATGCTGTCGAAAAGGCGATAAAAAAAGCGACCCTCTGGGCCAATATCCTGCTGATAAGCATCATCGCTTTTTTATCTCTTTTGATACTTGCCCAGGCTATGACCAAAGAACTCGGCCCCGACGAGCATATGTACTGCACAGCCGGCTATTTGACGGCAAACGGCCATCAGATATATAAGGATTTCTCTTACGTAGCCCAGCCGCCCTGCCACAGCTTTTTATTAGGCACAATTTATAGACTTACCGGCACAAGCCATTATCTACTGGCCGCCCGATTAGTGTCAGCAATTTGTGATATTGGCGTACTGGTTTGCATAGCGATGACATATAGAAGAATTTTCAAGAAATACAAATTTGCTGCCGCCCTTCTGGGAATCGCTGCTGTTGTTATTTACCAGATGAACTGGTATGTCGAATACACCAGCGGATTCGCATGGAATCATAATTTGGTCTTATTATTAGTTGCCGCTTCTTTATGGATATTTATCAATATTGATTTTGAAAAGGTCTGTTTTTGGCGACTCATTTTTTTAGGAGCTTTATTAACTATTGCAACTTTCACCCGTGCTACCATAATTTTGATTTGGCTCGTATTTTTAATTGCGATAATCATAAGAGCAAAATCAAAGATCAAAACCACAGGCATCTTTCTTGCTTCATCTTCTGTTTTTGCAGCATGGCCGATCTGGTCAATATTAAAGTCACCGCAAGCATTCTGGCTTAATATCTTTAAGATACCAGTCTTGAACGGTAAGTTAGTTTACGATACCAGGCTGGTAGATCCTAAAGCCGGCCTCACAGTACAGGTACTTTTGAGCCCGTGTTATATAGTCTGTTTTCTTATAGCTGTATGCCTTTTGATATTTGTCTTAAAGCACAAACAACATCTCATCTTCAAAGGCAAAAATAATTTACTGCTTTGTGTTACCCTGATTCTAACTTCAACTGTAATAGCTTTTATCCCTGCTACGATGTGGTCTCAATACTGGGCACTTCCAGTTTTGTTCATAGTTGTTGCTTTTGCTTATCCCCTGCTTTGGCTGCGAGAAGTACCCGTTATAGATAAAAACTTCTGTGACGGTTTTGTTATTAATTGCGCTTTTATAGCTATATCTATGTTTATTTGTATAATAAATTATCCTCCTTCCAATATCATCAATCCCATCAGAGCTTACATGAAACCAGAAAACTGGGTTCCTCTGCAGGTGCATCAAGCGTCACGTGATATTAGCAATGACATTTCAGATAATAAACCGGTCTTAACACTATCGCCGCTATATGCGATAGAAGGCGGGATGGAAATATATCCGCAATTCTCAGCGGGCCCCTTCGTTTTCAGGGTCGCTGGTAAACTAAGCGAAGAGGAAAAAAGAATTGTAAATGCGATAAGTGACAAAGACCTTCCAGCCTTTATTGAAAACAATAAACCCAATGTGGTAATTATAGGCCCAAAAGACAAATTCGCCAAGCCGCTGGTAAATTTAACAAAGCTAGGCTGGCTTTCAAGTGAATGTCGTGAATCCGGTTTGGAAGTTTATTACCTGCCTTAACGGCGATAACTTTTATTTTGCATTATCGATAATCGCCTTTACGATATCGTTGATCGCTACTCTTGTATTGAGATTTGCTTTGTAGGTAAGGATAGAGAAAATATATTCTTTTCCGTTCACAGTACAATAACCGCTGAATGATTTTACACTATTAATTGAGCCGGTTTTTCCGATTACTTTACCTTTATATTTAGGCTCTCTAAAATACCTGCTTATCACAACACCCCTTACACCCCCTACCGCCAATGAATCCCTGAACAGCGGCCAGTTACTGCTCTTTCGCATTGCCATCAGGACGGTAGTCAAAGTATCCGGCGATAACAGATTTTTACGGCTGAGCCCGCTGCAGTCATCTATATTGAATCTATTTCTGCTGATACCGAGCTTGGTGAGATAATTCGACATTAAATTCGCAGCATCCGGCCAATTACCGCTTACTCCGCCATTGTTATGGGCGGCTATAGTTTTACCAAGTGCCTCTGTGGCCAGGCCATGGCTGTCACGGTTCGCACGGGTAATGCAATCGACGATCGGTGTTTTATATATTTTCAGTAACTTCAGCTCACTAAGATCAGGCGACTGCTTTTCATAAATACTGCCTTTGACCTTAATACCGCTTCTGTTGAGTTCTTCGGCAAGCAGATAAGCAAAAAACGCCGCTGGCCTTTCAATAGCCACCTTAAGCCCCTCCTTATCTTTGCATTTACCGCTAACCAGCAGCCTGTTCATTACCTCTGTGCGATAGGCTCCTACTCCTTCTCTGCCGGAAGTTATTGGTCTTACTTTATTTATCGTCTGGATATAGCCGGTTTGGGGCTCAACAATCACTTCGACCACCCCGGATCGCTTAACACATGTTATATCAATACAATTTTCATTGTAGTTAGCACCCGACACCTCGCAGGCATAGCGTTTATTAAGTTGATCAATCGGCCAGGATGGATGTACCCGCTCGTCGTCAAATACCGTGGTATCCATGACAATATCATTAACACAGTTTACATCTGCTTGTTTTAGGGTTTTTGTTATATCTTTCAGCAGCCAACCTTTTTGCCGGCCTTTCTTCGAATCGTTTATCTGATCGCCCAGCAAAGGATCACCGCTGCCGATAATAACGAGGGTATTGCCCTGTAAAGCAACCTTCGTTTGATAAACGAAGTCGGGCCCGAGATAATGAAGCGCCGAAGCAGTTGTTATTACTTTCATATTTGAAGCCGGTATCATCGACTCGGAAGCGTTACGAGAATAAACATATCTGCCGTTTCCAGCCTCAATAATATTTATACCGAACTTAACATTCTTTTGTGAACTCCGCGAGATGACAGCATCTATAGATTTAGACAGACTCGATGCGTTAGCGCAAAACGCCAGCGTGGCTGTTAAAAGGATCGTTAAAATAAAATTGGCCCCGGTAGTTTTCATACTGAGGCCATTGTATGGAAATCAAGACTCATATCAAGAGTCTTGTGAATTATTCCTTACTAAAAATAATCCGGCTCATTGCCTGCCTTCCATTTTATGTTACACCCGATACTCGGCTGCTGGTTGATCGGTGGATCTTTGCCTGCTAATAAGGCATCGAGAGCCGCCCGCAAATCCTTTCCTGTAACCGGTATATCGTTACTCGGCCTGGAATCGTCCATCTGTCCACGATAGAAGAGCTTTTGCTCACTGTCGAACAGGAAAAAATCCGGAGTACACGCAGCCCTATAAGCTTTAGCTATTTCCTGACTCTCATCGAACAGGTATGAAAATGTAAATCCATTATTTCGAGCAAGCCTTTGCATCAGCTCGGGCCTGTCTTCGGGATAATGATCTATATCATTCGAATTAATAGCCACCACGGCGACATTTTTCTGCTCGTATTCCCTTATCAGTTCGACCATACCGGTGAGGATATGCTTAAC
>JANQHJ010000113.1 GCA_028282745.1 Sedimentisphaerales bacterium
TCATCATTTCGACAGGAAGCTTGACGTTTGGCATCGACACATAGCCGCTTTCATCTGCCAGGGGGTGACCGGGGTCAAGAATACGTTCAAAGTCGGTATTGTCAGTAACAATTTTATCGAGATCGACACCGGTCACCGGGCCGTCGGATTGGGTCTTAAATTGGGCTTCGAGTCTTCGGTACGGAGAACCTTTTCCGGCATCGGTCGTTCGAGCGTTAGCGACGTTGGAGGTAATTATCTCCATGTGCTTCTGCTGAGCCTGCATACCGGATGTCGCTATGTCAATTGCTCCAAATGTATTAATTTCCATTACCGAATCCCTTTGGATTATTTAACTTGCATTGCCATATTAAGTTGTTGATATTTCTTGTTGAGGAGTTTTACATATGTCTTGTGCCGAAGTGTGTTTTCGACCATTCGGCCGACTTCGGCGTCAAGGCTGACATCATTGCCATTTGACTTGACAGAGCTGTCCTTCGGATTGAAAAGCTCCGGCATTACATTCTCAATAGCTATTTTGCTGTCTGAGTCAATTGCTTTTTGCAGCATTTCCTCGAACTTAACGTCGATCCTTCGATAGCCGGGTGTTTCCAGGTTGGCAATATTTGTGGAAATTGCCTTTTGGCGAAGATTTTCTGCTCTTAAACCCGCCTCGAGCAGTTGAATTGTTCCGTCAATTTTAGTGATTGTTCCTTGCCCTTGATAAAACACATCACAGCAAAAATATTTTCCAAAGCTGTTTTGTTGTTGTGCAAAAACAGTGCCAGCAGGTGTTTTTTTAGGTAAGTTTAATAGAGGTCCTATAAAAATATGGCTTAGTGATACTAATAAAGGATATGTCAGTTATTAGCCGTTTTCAAAGCGTGTCTGTAAACTAAACAGAGTGTGCTGGAATTAGACATTGCCGGAGCTTTAAAGGAAGATCCGAAAATCTTTTGGCTGTAATCTTTACCAGGCATATTTTTCCGGTTCTCAGGAAGAAAAATCCGCTTTATCAGGGGCTATAAAAAAAATGAAAATAGTTAATATTTTTTATGATGTTAACTCCTTGTCTAACAAGTGGATACGTGAAGCTGTCAGGGGTGAGCTAAATAGTGGCACAGCCATTGCATAATAGCTGGTAACGTATGGAAAATATAGCTATAAATAACCTGTTATTTGATGTCAAACCGGGCGGAACACAAACGGCCGGTGACAGTCAAGATATATCTACGCAGGATGGGCTATTTGTTGACACAGCTCAGGGTTATGATACTACTAAGATCGAGCCCAGTGAATTTGACGAAACCCTGGAAAAAGTCAACAAAACTGACAAGCAGGATAACACCATACCGGAAGAATCGTCCGATAATATAAATGTTGAACCTGTTGAGCAGGAAACGCCCGTCAAGAACACAGAGGAACTTCAATCAGAACGGCCTGCCGAAGAGGTTTCGCAGCAGGACGATGAAGCAGTTGAAAATCCCAAGGATAAGATCGATGAGCTATTACAGCTTTTAAACACCGGCGGTGAAATCAATCCCGAGACGGCAGCTAATACTACAGAGCAAGTTTCAGCGGAAACTCAACAACAAACTGACGTGCTGGTTGAAACTAAAACTGTCGAAGCTGATACTAAAGGTGAAGTTGAGCAGGTTTTACTGCAAAACGGTCAGGGGTCTGCAGCTCCACAAATCGATCAGGCTTCAGAAGAGGCTCTGATAGGCGGCCAAGTTGCCGGTGAAAAGATTTTAGAGAGCGAAGGTTCCACGAAACAAACAAATGAAGTTAACGAACCAAATGAAGATGTTCAGGAAAATATAGCAACTGCTCAGCAGAAGGTTGATGAATTTGGATTTGCGAATAAACAAAGCGATGAGGGTGTAAATCAGCAGGGTGATGAAAAGCCGCAGGATGAAAAGAGTGATTCAGATATGTTTGCTGATGACAGTGTCGCCGGGTCGGATGTTTTTTCGGATATGGGTAAATCGCAGAACGAGGGTGCTGTAAAGTCTGAGCAGTTGCACGACGAGCCGTCAGTAGAAGCAGCTGTGTCGGTCGATCAACAGGCCGGCACAGCAGAGCAGAAGGCGGATGCTACCGTCCTTGAGCAAATCAAGCCCGAACAGGGTATCGATGAGATGAGTCCCGGCCAGCGGGTTAATGAGCAAATAACTTCTTCTATTAACAACGCCGTTAAAGATGGCCAAAATGAAATTACTGTCGCCTTGAATCCGCCGGAGCTGGGCAAAGTTCATATACAGCTTCAGGAGCAAAATGGTGAATTGACCGGTACGCTTAGATTCAGTAAAGCTGAGACTAAGTTAGAAATTGAGCAGTTAATGCCGCAACTTATCAAGGATCTACAAGCAAGTGGTGTGACTGTTAAGAAGATCGCTGTAGTTCAAACTGATGTCCAGAGCGGTGACTACCAACAGTTTAAAGAACATGTCGCCCAGCAGGGTAATGATGATTATCAGGAACAAAGCAACAGCTGGTCCGGTGAACGTAATTACGTTAGCCAGCGGCAGAGCCCGGATAGCATTTATTCGGGGTCAGATTCGGTATATGAAAGTTCGTATATCAACGACGACGCGATGAACATACTCATCTAAGGCCGGGTCAGTTTGCCTGTATTATAATCTTTTTCATCAATCAATCCCCCTTTTACGGGGAGCCCCATTCCTTCTATATATCCCATCTTAACAGTCGGGTTGTTTGTATGTGGGTTGGTAGTATTTTTTTCTTGTGTTTATTTGCGGCATTTTCTGTGATTGCGTTATGAAAAAATGCTTTTTATGGGCCTTTGTATTTTTCTTGTTAATTCATGTAAAGCGAGCTTAAGAAAACACTTTTATCCTCGATAAGGATAACGTGGGCAAAGTAAGGATTGGCCGGTTAATGTTTAAGGAGAAACAAGAATGTTAGCAATTAAAAATAACGTGATGGCGTCTAACGCGGCACG
>JANQHJ010000038.1 GCA_028282745.1 Sedimentisphaerales bacterium
CGGCTGAGCCGGTGTTGGGTTTGCCCAGTTTCGTCCTGCCGTGCGTCTCACTGCTCACATCAAAAAAGCCAACGGTGCCCTGAATATCTGTTACAGTCAGACAGGCCCCGTTGACAGAGATACTGTCGCCAAACCTGCATTCGTAGGCGATCCGGCCTATATCGACGCCCAGACGCATAGAATCGCTGCTTCGCTGGGCGGATTTGACCTTTCCAATTGTTTCGATTAACCCGGTAAACATAGCACCACCTGAAAATGATTTTTTTTATTGCCTGTTGCCTATAGCCAACAAATCGTTAAAATCAATTATAAGCAAACTGGTAGAACATTCAACAACCAACAAAATTAACTTAGAGTATAAGGCAAAAAGAACAGAAGCAATGGTTTTGGGTGCTAAAAAAGTTGTTCTTCTTCATAATGTCAGGGATTTTTAGATAGGTGTGCTATGGATTCAATATGGTTAAAAATCGCAGTTGCAGTTGTTCTTATCATCGGAATATTCGTCGCCGTGACGGCTCTGCTGGACAAAGCGGACGATAAGCTCAATGAACCAACAAGAACGGTTTACGACCAGGACCGTGAAGACAGACAGGCCATAATGGCTGAGCCTAAAAAGGAAGACTTCGAAAAGCCCCAGCCCGAGGCCAAGGAAAAGCCTGCCGAACCTGTCAAGCAACCTGAGGTTATCGAGCAGCCCATCGAACAAGTTAAACCTAAAGAGCCGCTCATCCTTTATTTCACCGAACTCGACCAGGTCGAACAGGTCGATGCCGAAAGACAACTACAAGCTGTAGTCGCCGGAATTGGCGTCGGCAGAAAACCAATGTTAGGCTACAAAATGGCTGTGGATTCGGGCTTTAGAATTATCAATAAATATAAAGGCAGCATCTATGACTATAAGGTGAGAAAAGCTTTTAAGATAATCCCTGAAAGATACTGGCGGCAATACAAGATAACTGACGAAACGGTTGACCTGGAATATTTCAAGAAGCAAAGACCAAATACGGTAGCTCATGAAATTAAGGAGGAATATTAAAATGGCACAGCAAGCCTGCTCATGCGATATCCCGACAATTTCAGTAACCGCCAAATACCTGCCAGAGGCTTGGGAAAAGGCTGTCGTGGAAGTGTGGAACAAAGGCATCCGCATCAAGACCCAATATGACAAGCCGGCAGATCCGCTCAGCAGGGACGCGACTGTGATGATAACAGTTGAAGATCCGTTTGCCGAACCGAGAATACATAAGAATTTCCCCGGCGGGCCTTACGAGTTGGAATCGTATCTGCAGGAAGTGCTGTACGGTATTCACGACCACTGGATCGATCCGGCTGCCGGTAAGTGGACTTATACATATCACGAACGTATCTATGCCTATTGTCCGGTGGAAGACCTGAGAAATCCAAACTCGCCCAAACCGTTTAAGGCCGTTGACCAGATACAATATATAATCGACGCCCTTGCTGATACATTCTATACCAGAAGAGCCCAGGCTATCACATGGATGCCGACGGCTGATCCGGCAACCGAAGACCCGCCATGCCTGCAGAGGATATGGTGCAGACTTATCGAGGAAGAGGACGGTACAATGGTTTTGAATATGAATACTCACTGGCGAAGCAGAGACCTTTATAAGGCATGGTTCATGAATGTCTATGCCTTAACAGAACTGCAGAAACTAATCGCCAACAAGATAACTGAAAAATCCGGCAAGGCCGTTAAGGTCGGCAGGTATGTCGATATCAGCGACTCGCTGCACATTTACGGCAGCTATTTTGAAGATGCCGAGAAAGAGATCCAGAAGATGCAGGATACTCCTTTCACCGAACGCACATGGGAAACGACACACCCGGCGTTCGAGATGATGACCGAAGAAGCAAGGCAGAATCTCGCCGAAGATCCGGACTTCTACGCAAAGGCAAAAGGATAAATAATAATAAATTAACACAGGGGTAATATGACAATTAAAGTAAATGGACAAACAGTGAACGAAGAACTCATCAAAGCCGAAGCCGAACGCCTTAGGCCTGACTACGAAAAAACATTCGCCGAGCAATCTCCAGAAGAGCGCGAGGAACAACTGCAGCAGTGGTCCAAAGAAAACGTCATAGAAAGAATGCTGCTGCTCCAGGAAGCTGAGAAGTCCGAACAAGAAATACCCCGGGAAGAAATCGATAAGCTCTACGAGGAAATAAAGAAACAGCCTGAATCTCTTAAGCAACTGTCAGAGTTTTTGAAAAGTGATGATGAGCAGAAAATAAAAGAGCATATCGAGCTGCAAATGAAAGCCGAAAAACTGCTCAAAGATGTTCGAGAGAACGCACCCGAACCTTCCGACAAGCAGATCAAACAATTCTATAAAGATAATAAAGAACAATTTAAACAGCCAGAGAGAATCAGGTGTGCACACATCGTCAAACATATGGGCTGGCAGGCCGATGAGATCAAGGCTCGTGAAGGGATCGAGCAGGCAAAGAAAGAGCTTGATAACGGCACGCCTTTTGAAACGCTGGCAGGCCGCACTTCTGACTGTCCCGACCAGGGTGGTGACCTTGGTTTTATAACAAGGGGGCAAATGGTGGAAGAATTTGAGGACGTAGTATTCAATCTCGGGCCCGGCCAGATCAGCGACGTGTTCCGCACCAGATTCGGATTTCATATTGCAAAGGTCTATAGCCGTCATCCTGAAAGCTACGTCGAGCTTGATCAGATCAAAGACAAGATAAAAGAAGAACTTCAAAAACAACAAGCCTCTGACGCAGTTGACGCTTACCTTGACGAGCTAAAAGGAAAGGCAACCATTCAAGAAGCCTAACCGCTATAAACACAAATTATGCTCGTTATTATCGGCACTTAGGGACAGGGCAAAAATTATGTCCTGTAAATATCTAAAAATTCCACTCGGAATTTGGATGAGGAGAATTTATCTCTTATATTTTTAAAGGATGGGAGTATAAAATAATATGTCCTTATGGGGGGGCCATGTAAGTTTCTTTCCGAGTTAGGCCTTCGCTTGCCAAAGCGAAGGCCTTTTTATTTAACTTTCTTTACCTGTGAGTTTACCATAATCATCCGCCTCTAACTCTTGCTCTAAAACAACTTGCCTGCCCCAGAAACAAAAAACTAACAGGACAAACAACAAGTAACTAACAGATAATTGTGAAATTAGTTTGACATACCATATATTGAAATTACAATAGCTCTATTGCAAAATGTAGTGCAATCGCAAAGTTTCAGGCTAATTTACGAGGAAGCATAGACCGGTGAGATGCCCTTATTGCAAGGAAGACCACGATAAGGTTATTGATTCACGTGCCAGTGATGCCGGCAGAGTCATCAGGCGGCGAAGGCACTGTTTGTCCTGCGAGCGGAGATATACCACTTACGAGAAGATCGGCGAGAGTTCCAAGCTTTATATCATTAAGAAGGACAACTCGCGAGTGCCCTACGACAGGGACAAGGCGATAACCGGGCTTCGAAAGGCCTGCTACAAAAGGCCGGTCTCCGCAGAGCAGATCCAACAGATCGCTGACTGGGTCGAAGAGGATATATTCAGAAACTTTGATAGAGAGGTTCCTTCGTCTTTTATCGGCGAAAGCGTTATGAGGCATTTGCGCAGCGTTGACAAGGTTGCCTACATCCGCTTTGCCAGTGTCTATCGCGAGTTCAGAGACGCGGGTGAATTGATAGACGAAGTGACAATGGCTATCAGCGAACCTGACGAAACCGAACAGCCTGAATTGTTTTGATGTATTTCTGATTTAGATTATAACAGTGTGATTTTGCAGGGAGGCAGAGAATAACTAATGAAAGCACAGTTGAACGTTCTAAAATCAGACTCGAGCACCGAAGAGTATCTGCATACGAAAGTAATGCATACGATCAGCAGGGCTCTCGATGCCGCTTCGCAAAGTGATATTACGGTAGCCGGCCAGCTTGCCGAGGTGATAACTTACTTTCTCTACAACAAGTATCGCAACGGCTCGGTCAGGGGCAGCGAAATACTTTCCATTATCCAGGTCGCTATGACAGCTGTCGGTTATGAAAACGCAGCAGAAGCTCTCTGCCAATACCATTACCAAAGAAAGCTAAAACGCAACAGGATGGAAGTTATCGATTCGACTATCGATTCTTTAGATACCGCCGAGCAGATTTACGATGGCAACTGGCAAAATCCGAAACAACGATGGGACAAATCAGTGATAATCGAAGATTTGGTCAAAAAGCATAATCTCGACCGCTCCAGCGCAAGAACGATAGCTGCCATGGTAGAAGAGCGTATATTCAATCTCGAACTCAATCCCGTACCGACAGGGCTCATCAAGCAATTGGTACTAACCGACACCGCTGCTATACTACGTGCACAACAGATGTTACAAACCGCTTAGCAGTTTTCATAAACAAAAGGGCCGCGGATATAAACCCACAGCCCTTTATCAATCCGAAACTGTACCCTGAACGCTAAACCCTATACTCTGTTTTTACGTTTACGCAGCAAAACACCGCCCAAACCAAACAGTAAAACCGTAGCTGGTTCGGGAGTAACACAAACCCAGTCAGTTTGCATTAAATCCCAACGGTCATTCCAGACACTTACTGGTAGCGAGCCTGTGAATGTATCCTCTACTCTTGCGACTTCATGGCCATCAATTGAATAGATAACCTCTGATAGCGTCCTCTCTATTGCGAATTCATGAAACTCATACCATGTTACAGGAATTTCTACATTCAGGAGATTGACAATAGATCCATCACCAGGATTAGACCAAGCCAATGCGTGAACATAGTGTTCCTGTCCTTGGTAGTCAGAGGGAACCGTTGGGTCAAGGTGCAGTGTGTCAAAGTAATATCCAGTGAGTGGACCAGGACGCTCATTTGGATTGGTTGCAAAGCCAAATTTATTAACCGCTCCGCCGAGGCGAATGCGTGCGGAAGTAATTACATTTTGTTCTGTAGGAGCAAAAGTCTCTATGGAATCTATTCTCGTGTGATACCCTTGGGAATAAAGCAGCCCATCCGAAACATATGGTTCATGGTACTGACCAAGAGAATCGACAAACACGGTCCATTTTGATTTGTCGAGAGTTGTGCCGTTAAAGTCGTCACAGAACAACGGAGTACTGGTTGAACCTTGGGCAATAGCATTTATAAGCCCAACAAATAAAATACAATTGACAAGAAATTTTGATGTTTTCATTTTCGTTCTCCTCTTCAAAAAATTGTTTTCAAATTACGAACTCAAAACTCAACACTAAGAATTCAAAACTATTTTCATCCTTCCTCCTTTCCGCGGCGCAATAAAAAAGGACGCCGCTACATCGTGCCTAACTGAGGCCCGTGAAAGCCTACCCAAGACACGCAAGCGGCGCCCATTTGCCCGATGGCAAACGAGCACCTACTTTTATGCGTTCTTGGGTTTTTGAAATTTCACGGTTTCAGTTAGAACGCTAAAAATTCAGTACTTTACAGTATTCAATTGTCGATTGATATAGTACTCTCCCAAGGGCGTTAATGTCAAGAAAAACTCGAAAAAAGGGAGGGAATGGCCTTACTTTTGCTCTTTAAGGCCTCTGAAAAACTAAGGTATCGAACGTTTGAGATTGCCGCGGCCTAACGACAAGGCCTCGCAATGACATAAAACGCATCCCGATGTGTCGGGGCCACTTTCCAAGCCGGAAGTAGGGTTTTGAGTCTTGAACATTCGTGCTTAGCGCTTGTTTAGGATTTAGATATTAGAATTTAGGATTTGAACAACCCGTTTTAAAAGATTTTCAACTGACTCTTCCTCTTCGATGTCCAGCCAGTTAATCTCTCTGAATGTCTTGAACCATGTTCGCTGGCCTTTTGCTAATCTGCGAGTGTTTATCTTTATTGACTCTATTGCGTCTTCCAACTCCGTATTGCCGTTTAGATGCTCTATGATCTCGGCATAACCTATCGCGCAGGCAGCTTGCCTGCTCAACGGTTTTTCCTCTCCAAGCAATGACCTGACCTCATCGACAAGGCCGGCCTCGACCATTTTCCTGACTCGAGCGTTTATTCGCATGCTCTCAATTTCTTTTTTGCGCCTAAGCCCTATCACAAACCAATCATTTTTGGGCTCGGCATCGAACTGATTTTGAAAGCTGCTTATACCCTTGCCGGTAATTTCATAAACCTCAAGAGCCCTGATAATTCTCTTGGCGTCGTTAGGGTGAATATTTGAAGCAGCTGTAGGATCGACAGCTCTTAATTCTTCGTGCAGTCTATCTAATCCCTCGGTATCGGCTTGTGCTTTTAGTTTTTCGCGTATTTTTTCGTCACCGGCAGGCCCATTGAACAAACCGTACAGCATTGCCTTGATATATAGAGCAGTTCCACCGACAGCAATAACATCTTTACCGCGCTTTTGGATGTCATCAACCGCCTGCTGGGCCAGTTCCACGTATCGCCCGACATTGAAAGGCTCGGACGGTTCGACGACATCGATAAGATGATAAGACATTTGGCTTTGGGCCTCTTTGGACGGCTTGGCCGTGCCGATATCCATCCTTCGATAGACCTTCATCGAATCGACGACAATGATCTCACCACCGATGGCCTTAGCCAGTTCAAAGCCCAGCCTGCTCTTGCCGGATGCGGTTACGCCTAAAATAAGAATTTTTCGTGATCCCATATTATCCTGTTCAATTTAACGCGAGCTAATATAATAAAGCCTTGATAATAATAAAGCAAAATGTCGTTTTTCCAAAAGGCTGTAAATGGGGACCATCGATTTTAAATCCGAACTTGAAAAAAAAGCTGCTCACACAAATGACATCCTGAAAGAACTGCTCGACAACCAGCATCAGATCGATACAAGCCTGAAAGAAGCTATAGAATACACGCTTTACGCCCCGGGCAAGCGTATCCGGGCAGCTATAACAATGTGGGCATGTGAAATGATCGCCGGTAATGTCTATCGCAATGCCGAGATTGCAGCGGCCGCAATCGAAATGGTTCATACTTATTCACTCGTTCATGATGATCTGCCGGCTATGGATGACGACGACTTGCGAAGGGGCCAGCCAACCTGTCATAAAAAATTCGACGAAGCGACCGCCATCTTAACGGGTGATGCTTTGCTTACGCTGGCTTTTGAAATCCTGGCTAAGGAAGTTGATGATCCCGCAATAGCCGCAAAGCTCATCGGGCAGTTAGCCGAATCTGCCGGCGGTTCAGGGATGATAGCCGGGCAAATGGCGGACTTAGCTGGTGAAAATTGTCAATGCAGCAAAGAAATGCTTGAATATATCCACACAAATAAAACAGCCAAAATGTTCCAGTGCTCGGCCCTTTGCGGGGCCATTGCCGCCCGTGCCAATACCGGGCAGTTGCGGGCCTTATGGCAATACGGATTGAACCTCGGCCTGGCCTTTCAGGTGGGCGATGACATACTGGATGTCTGCGGAAACAGTGAGCAGCTCGGCAAAACAGCCGGCAAAGATGAAAAGGCCAGAAAATGCACCTATCCGGCCTTGCTGGGCATCGAGAAATCCAAGGAGATAGAGACAGAACTGGCCAATAAAGCGGTCGCTGCACTGGGGATCTTTGGAGCAAAAGCCGATATTTTAAAACAACTGCCCATCGCTCTATTGGAACGAACGAAATAAAATCGAACTAAAATTTGTTTTGCTTGTAGTGATAATAGGTCACTGTTAATCAGATTTAAGTTTAGTTAAAGGAGTTTAGTCATGACAATTCCGGAATTCTTTTCAAATCTTTTTGACATTAACTTTAAGAAATTTCTCACCATCTCTGTTGTAAAATTTTTATACGCATTTTTGATCTTCGTAGCGGCCCTTGCTTCGATCGGATTTCTTATTGCCGGTTTCTCTAAAGGCTTCGGCAGTGGTGTTGTGTCACTTATCTTATGCCCAATATTGTTCGTTCTTTATGTGTTAGGTGCCCGGATGTGGCTGGAACTGATCCTGGTCATCTTCAGGATAGCTGAGAACACGGATAAAATGGTCGGCCAAAATACACAGAATGCCGATACTACGGAATAATTAAATACAGGACGCTACAATATGCAGCTGATTATTAAAGCAGCCATCAGCGGTTGTATAATCGCTTTGTGCCTTGTTATCGGTAAGAAGTGGCCGAGTCTCGGCGGGCTCATCGCCGTAATGCCCTTAACCGGAGTTTTCGTTATGGTCTGGCTGTATGTGGGCCAGAGTACCGACAACCAGAAAATGGTGCGTTATTGTCAAGGCGCACTTTGGGGAATTATCCCATCGGTTTTGTTTTTCATAACTGCGTATTGCTGTTTTCGTAAGACTTTACCGCTCTGGCTGGTCCTTATAATTAGCTTTAGTGTCTGGATCGTTGCCGCTTTTGTCCATCAATATATATTCCATACTTATCTGGGCTCGAAATAGCTTGTCTTGCAAAAGGGGCTGTATCCGGCTATTATAGCCCGGGTGTCAGCTAAGAAGAAAAAAGTCAAAGACAGCACAGGCCCGGTCGCTGTAAATAAAAAGGCCTATCATAACTTCGAGTTGGTAGAGAAGATCGAAGCCGGTCTTTCATTGCGCGGCAGTGAGGTTAAATCCCTGCGGGATAACCAGGCTGACCTTAATGGTTCATATGCCCGGATAATCGGTGACGAGTGCTTCCTTGTCGGGGCGACCATCGCCCAGTATGAACAGGCTGGGATTTATAACCATGAGCCGACCAGGAAACGCAAATTACTGCTGCATAAGCGGGAAATTTTCAAAATAAAAAGCAAACTCGAACAACGGGGCTTTACATTAGTGCCGTTGAAGATTTATTTTAATAGCAGAGGCTATGCCAAAATCGAGCTGGCGCTGGCCCACGGCAAAAAACAATATGACAAAAGACAGTCGATCGCCAGCAGACAACAGAAAAGAGATGTTGACCGGCAGATGAAAAAATATCGCAGGTAAATTAATTTAGCGAAGGAGCTCTGAACATGGCTGATGAACAGAAAAACAAAGAAAAGAAAATTATCATCGATGAAGACTTTAAGGCTGAAGTTGAGAAGGAAAAAGAAAAGTTAGCGGCTGAGGAAGAAAAACAACAGACCGATGAAAAACAGCAGCGTGGGCCGCTGCCCAAGGGCGATCTGGCTGCCTTGATAAGCATGCTGACCACACAGGCTTTTTTCGCGATGGGAGCTTTCAAGATCGAAGGCCAGGAGTCGAAAGAGCCTGATATGGAGCTCGCCAAATATAACATTGATATGCTCGAAACACTCGAAGAGAAGACCAAGGGCAATCTCTCCGAGCAGGAACAGAAAGTTTTAACCGAAACTCTGAACCAGGTCAGAATGGCATTCGTCCAGATAACGGGGTAAAGCTCTAATGGCACGCGAAGATTATGTTCATGGATATTCGATAAAAGAGGCCAAGCGCCTCGGCGATCAGGCAGTTACTCTTGCCGAATTATTGCATTATGACAGCATCTTCGAGCCAGACAGTAAAATCCTCGAAGCCGGTTGCGGTATAGGCGCACAGACCAATATACTTGCCGGTAAAAATCCACAGTGCAATTTCCTGTCCATAGACATTTCAGAAAAGTCTCTTGCCCAGGCTAAAGGATCGATAGAACAAGCTGGATTCAATAATGTCAAATTCGCACAAGCCGACATTTTTAAAATGGACTTAGAGCCGCAAAGTTTCGACCACATTTTTGTATGCTTTATTCTTGAACATTTGCCAAACCCCGAAGAGGCCCTGTTGATATTAAAGAAATTGATCAAGCCTGGTGGTTCGATCACAGCGATCGAAGGTGACCATGGTTCGGCTTATTTTTATCCCAACAGCTCTTACGCTCACCAAGCGATCCAGTGTCTTATTGACCTACAGGCCCAGGCTGGCGGCGACGCATTGATAGGTCGAAGGCTGTATCCTTTATTAACAAGTTGTGGTTTCAATAATGTTACCGTTACACCCCGAGTTGTCTATGCCGATTCGAGCAAATCTGAAATGGTAGAAGGTTTTACTAAAAACACCTTTAACGCGATGGTCGAAGGCATAAGGAATCAGGCCGTTAGATCGGGTATGATAGATCAAGAGACTTTCGATAAAGGCGTCAAAGATCTTTATCGCGCCGCAGAGCTGGATGGAACGTTTAACTATACTTTTTTCAAGGCAGTAGGAGTCAATTAAATTGGCTAATATACTCGACGAAATAATCGAATATAAAAAGACCGAAGTTGCTCTGCGAAAAGAGCAAACCAATATCGAGCAATTCCAAGAGACAATCAGTTCTTTGCCAAAATGTCGCAATTTCTATAAGGCCGTTACGAAGAAAAATCCGCGCGGTCTAAATGTAATAGCCGAGGTCAAAAAGGCATCGCCGTCAGCTGGGATTATCCGTGATGATTTCGATCCAGTCGAGATCGCCAGGATATACAAAGCCTGCGGGGCAGATGCTATCAGCTGTCTGACCGATGAAAAATATTTTCAGGGCCGACTCGAATACATAGCCCAGATCAAAGAGGCTGTCGATCTGCCGGTGCTTCGTAAAGATTTTATCGTCGATCCGTGGCAGATATACGAGGCACGGGCGGCTGGGGCCGACGCTATTCTCTTGATAGCCGATGTTCTTAATAACGCCCAGATTTCTGATCTCATGATTTTAGCGGCTGAGCTTACTTTGACAGTTCTACTCGAAGTTTACAGCGCCGATAAATTGCTTGAAGTCCGCAGCTTTATCGGTTTCCCCAAGGCCGGTTACAGCGTAATAGGTATCAATAATCGAGATCTATCAACTATGCAGGTCGATATTAATAACACCAGCAGGTTAGGTGAGTTGTTGGATAGTACCGACGAACTAGTCGCTGAGAGCGGTATCAAAACTCGGGCCGATGTCGAAAAGCTTATCGCGATACCAGCAGCTGCGTGCCTGATCGGTCAAACGCTATGCGAGTCACCCGATATATCTGAGAAATTCAAAGAGCTGTTTGGTTAGTTATCCTTTCGACTCTCAACACTAAAGCACGAAAACTCTAAGGCACCAAACCCTACCATTCCTTCGACTGCGCTCAGGACAGGAGTAATGGCAGGGCTAAATAAATGGATTCCTGCGACATAGATAACAGGGATGACAAATGTAAGAGCAAGATTGCTTCGTCACTTCATTCCTCGCAATGACAAATCAGCGTAATTTACTGTTTTCGTTTAGGAGGTTTTTCCAGTTTTGGATATGGTTGTATTCATCGGTTTGGTTTTTTTCGATCACGGCTCGGGTGTCGTTATCCCAATCAACGCTATTCAACAATTCATTATAATGCTCAACGGCTTTTTCCTCTACCCATATACCCATGCGCAGGATAGCTTTGGAGCCCCTAATTCGAGAAGAAAAGCCAAAGAAAAAACCAACGAACCAGAACAGCCATCTTTTTATGCTCGGTTTAAAAGAGTATTCATAGAGTTTGACCTGGAAGTCCTGATAGTGCGTCATTTCGTTGCACATGGCAGCAATTAATTGGCGGTTATGTTCGGTTGGTTCTTTTGTTATCTGGAACCTGTACACATTAACAGCCATGAGTTCGAAGATATGTAAGGTCTGCAAAGCCTTTTTGATTTTCTTCAAAGTTGGTTTGGGAAGGTGTTGGCCTCTCTTTTGAATGTCAGCATTGTGTAATACAGGCCTTATTTCGTCAGTCATGTATTTTGTCCTTTTTTACTTAAGTGGATTCCCGCCTGCGCGGGAATGACAAATGTAATAGCAAGATTGCTTCGTCTGCCGATAAATCGGCATCCTCGCAATGACAAAATGCTTAGAGTGCTTTTTCATGTTTTAGCATAGTTTTTTTCATTTTTATTCCGCCGGGAGCGGTAAACCCACCTAATTTTCCGTCATTACGGATTATACGATGGCAGGGAATTATAAGTGGTAAATTATTTTTAGCCAGAACCGAGCCAACTGCCCGAGCGGCTTTGGGCGAGCCTGCCATCTTCGCTAATTGGCTATAATTTACGGTTTGGCCGGGTTTTATCTTACGACAGGCTTTTAAGACCGAGCGGGCGAAATCGGTTTTGGCATTGATTTTGACGGGAATCTCAGCGAAATTACCTGTGTAAGTACTTTTATAATAGGCTTTTATGTCATTTTGGAGCGATTTCATATAACCCTGAGCAGGTCGGGCAAAATTGAATTCTTTTAATATTGCCTTGGTCGCAGCGGCTTTGGTTGGACAGGGCAGGATGGTCTTTAGCAGGTGCTTGTCGGTGCCGGCAATGGCGAAGAAGCCGGGATCGACCTTGAAAACGGCGTAACTTATTTGCTTATCAATCATTAAACATCTCTTTAAATCGCTAATTTCATTGACTAATGGCCAAATCTTTGGTAATTATACTCGTTTTTCTATAATGGGCCACTTTCTACGGCTATTATTCAGGTAATAGTAAGATAATTATGACACTTGAGCAACACAGAAACAGGATAGATGAAATTGACGATCAGCTTGTAAAGCTGCTCAATGAGCGTGCACAGGTAGTTGTCGAGATCGGCAAGCTAAAGAACAAGACCGGCGGACAAATTTACGCTCCTGACCGTGAGAAGCAGGTCTTCGACAAGATTGTCGCGGCTAATGACGGGCCACTGCCCGATAGAACAATGGTTGCTATTTGGCGGGAGTTGATGAGTGGGTCTTTTGCATTGGAGAGGCCTTTGCGGATCGGGTATCTCGGGCCGGAAGGAAGTTTTAGTCATAACGCATCGATGCTCAAATTCGGTCAAAGTGTGGAGTACGAACCATTGACTGATATAAGGAGCATCTTCGACGAAGTAAGTAAGGGGCACTGCGATCTTGGGCTGGTGCCGATAGAGAATACTACCGGCGGCGGAGTTATCGAAACGCTCGACGCGTTCACCGATTCGGATGTGAAGATATGCGCAGAAGTATTCATGAGTATTCATCACAACCTGATGGCAAACTGTCCATTGGAGCAGGTTGAGAATATTTATTCCAAACCTGAAGTTTTCGCTCAGTGCAGAAACTGGCTTACAGCGACTTTCAAAGAGGCCAATACGGTACCGGTCGCATCGACGGCAAAGGCTGCCCAGATAGCAGCGAAGGAACCAAACGCAGCGGCGATAGGTTCTGCTATAGCTGCTGAGCTTTACGGTTTAAAGATAATCTGCGAGAATATCGAAGATATTACAAATAACATTACGAGATTCTTCGCTATCGCTAAGGAAGATTCGAAGCCGACCGGCGAAGATAAGACGGCTATACTTTTCAGTACATCGCATAAGGCGGGAGCGCTGGCGGATGTGCTGGAAGTGTTTAAGAAGTACGATATTAACCTGACGAATATTGAATCTCGGCCCAGCAAGAAAAGGGAATGGGAGTATTATTTCTTCATGGACTTTTTGGGGCATCATACAGATGAGAATATCCAGAAAGGCCTTGATAAAGCACGCAAGCATTGCTTGCAGCTTTCGATACTCGGAAGTTTCCCCAAGGCAAAAGAGTTATTGTGAAATAATTAAATTGAAACAAGAATTTTAAGTAAAGGAAGTTTTAATGAGAAGACCATTTATAGCAGGCAACTGGAAAATGAATACAGACAGCAACTCCGGCCCGGAACTGGTAAAAGGTATCGCGGCAGGATTGACTGATATTGACAGCGTTGACGTAGCAGTTATCCCACCGTTCGTTTATATCCCGGCAGCAGTAGAAGCGGCTGCAAGTTCGAAGATAGCAGTAGGCGCCCAGGATATGTACTTCGAAGATAAGGGCGCGTTCACCGGTGAGATCAGCACAGCCATGCTCAAAGACGTCGGATGCAGCTATGTTCTTTGCGGGCACTCCGAAAGAAGACACGTGATAGGTGAGACCGATGAGCTTATTAATAAGAAAGTTATCGCGGCAATTTCAGGCGGACTTCTTCCTATTCTTTGTGTCGGTGAGCTGCTCGAAGAAAGAGAAGCAGGCAAAACAGATGAAGTAAACGAAAGACAGGTCAAAGCAGGTTTTGCGGGATTGAGTGCCGACAAGGCAGCCGCTGTTACAATTGCATACGAGCCGGTATGGGCGATTGGAACAGGTGTTACAGCTACACCGGATCAGGCACAAGAAGTGCATGCCAAGATCCGCAAGCTGGTTGCAGAACTGTACGATGAAAATCTTGCTTCCCAGATGCGAATTCAGTACGGCGGTTCGGCCAAGCCGGGTAATGCAGCTGAGCTTATGAGTCAGCCTGACATCGACGGATTACTTGTCGGTGGTGCCAGCCTTAAAGCAGAAGATTTCCTGGGAATCATAAACGCATCGGCCTAAGCATAAGCAGCAGCCGAACAAATATAACTAATAAAATTAGAGGAAGTGAATATGTCTGCAATGTTGTTGAAAGTAAGCCTGATAATGCACCTTGTCTCAGTGATATGGTTGATCTGTGCCGTACTTCTTATCCTTATCATACTGGTTCAGAAGGGCAGAGGCGGCGGTCTGAGCGGCGCACTGACAGGCGGAGCGGCTGGTAATCTGCTCGGTTCTAAAACAGGCGATTTCCTGACGTGGGTGACAGTTAGTTTGGTCGGAATGTTTTTGCTGCTGACCATTTTGATGGCTATGTTCTACAGGCCTATCGCTTCTTCGGCAGCTCCTGGTCAGGAACCACCAGCCCGGAAACAACCAGCACCGCCTAAAGAGCCAGAAGCTAAAACAACACCGGCGATACCGGATGTTAATGAACAGATGTAAGTCGTCAGTCAAACGATAACGAAGAAACAATAACTGTTTTTCGAAAGTAATCTTTATGATTAAAAGTATGACCGGATACGGCGATGCGGATGGTGAGCTTAACGGCGTTATTTATATCGTCGAGATCAAGAGCGTTAATAACCGCTACTTCAAGCCGCGCATAAAGCTGCCAGAATCGGCGGCCTTTATCGAAGAGGATATTTTTGAACTGCTCCGTAAGGATCTTTTAAGAGGTGCTATTGAGTACACCCTTAAGCTCAAAAGGATCTCAGCTGATATGCTCTATGATATTAACTCCGAGGCCTTGAAAGCTTATCTTGAAAAACTCAAAGAAGTGACAGCATCAACAGGGATCAGTGGTTCACTGGATGTCAGCGGATTGTTGACACTGCCGGGTATTCTTGAGCCTGTACTGCCGGGCGAAAAAAAGGCGAAAAAAGTCAAAGAATTTGTGATCGAGCTTACCGAAAGGGCAATCGAGAAACTAAAACAAATGAGAGTTACCGAAGGGGCCGAACTTCTTGCCGATCTTAAAACGAACTGCCAGGTAATTAATAAAAACCTGGAAAATATCCGCCAGCGTAAAGATACCGTCATGCAGGATTATCACCAGAGATTAAGCACGCGAACCCAGGAACTATTGACCAATGCCGGCGTAAAGATCGACGAAGAAACCATTGCGCGTGAAGTAGCCGTTTACGCGGAGCGATGCGACATATCCGAAGAGATAGCAAGGCTCGAATCGCACCTGAAGCAATTCGAAGAGACATGTGAATCGAACGGCCAAGCCGGCAGAAGGCTTGACTTCATTGGGCAGGAGATGCTGAGAGAAGCAAATACGATCGGCAGCAAGGCTTCGGATGTCGAGATAGCTCACTGTGTTGTAAATATAAAATGCGGGATAGACAGAATTAAAGAACAAGTTCAAAACGTAGAGTAACATCATGACAGAAAATTTATCAGGCAAATTAGTTATCATCAGCGGGCCCAGCGGTGTCGGCAAAAGTACGATTGCCCGCAGAATATGTGAAATGTTCAAAAACGCTCATCTAAGTATTTCCGCTACGACCAGAGCTAAATCGAACAAAGAGATCGACGGTGAGGATTACTACTTTATCTCCAAGGAACAATTCGAGGAACGTATCGAGAAGGAACTTTTTCTCGAACATGCAGAAGTCTTTGGGAATATGTATGGCACACCAAAGGACAAGGTTGACCAGGCTCTTGAGCAGGGGCAAATTGTAATACTGGAAATCGATGTGCAGGGAGGCAGGCAGGTTAAAGAAATATATCCCGACGCAATCATGATATTCATTGTTCCGCCGACCCCGAAGGATCTGGCGAATCGTATGAATAATCGCGGCAGAGGTGAGGATGAAAAGGCAGCCAAGGAAAGGCTCGAGACGGCAAGTCAGGAGATCGCAGCCGCTTGGCGATATTATGATAATATGGTGATTAACGACGACCTCGAACAGGCGGTAA
>JANQHJ010000056.1 GCA_028282745.1 Sedimentisphaerales bacterium
GTCGCGACTGACGGCAGAAGACTCGCCCGTTCTAAAGCTAGCACCAAATCATCGGCGAGTGATCAGCTGGCTAAAGCCAATTTGATAGTGCCGGCCAAAACAATGTCGCTGATCGATAAGATTGGTAGCAGTGAGAAAGATGTTCTTGCTATCAAGCTGGTTGATAACAAGGTGTTGATAAGTTGCAATGATGTCGTTGTCAGCTCAAACCTGGTGGAAGGTAATTTCCCAAAATATGAAGATATTATCCCCAACGACTATGATAAGAAATTGAGCCTTGCAACCGACGTTACGCTCAGTGCGGTAAGACGTGCGGCATTACTGACGAGTGAGGAGTCAAGGGGGATAAAGATTAATATTGATAAAGGCAAGTTGGTTTTTACCGGACGCTCGCCCGAAGCGGGTGACGCTGAAGTTGAAATGAGCATTGATTATAGCGGCGATGCAATACAAATCGGCTTTAATCCACAGTTCATAACAGACGCTCTGCGTGTAATTGATGCCGAGGCTTTCGAGCTTGAGCTTGGCTCGAGTGACAGGCCGGGCCTGATCAAGTCCGGCAGTGGTTTTCTGTATGTATTAATGCCCATTAACCTCGGCTGATAAGGCGCCGGGGATTTTCAGTGTGAATTGATGACAAGGCAAATCAGAAAAGGTTTCGACCCGTTCGTAGAGACAAAGTATAAGAGAAAAACGCCCAGGACTAAGGTGCTTGGCGATGTTCTCGATCATTTTGTAGAAAAAAACGTAACACCAAGGTACGGCAGAAGTGAGCAGATAAAAAGTATCTGGCAGCAGTTATTGCCGGAGCAGTTGGCGGGTTATTGCCGAATAAAGAATTTTGAAGGCGGCGTTTTGACAATAGTCGCGCAGTCGCCGAGCTATCTGCACGAGTTGAGGCTGTGTAAGGGCCATTTGAAGAAGGAAATGAACAAACAGCTTCGCGGCACAAGGATAAAAGAGATCAGGTTTATGATTGGTTAGACGGTTTTACATGGAGGCAAAAAGGCGTTAGATCATGGCAGTAAAAGAACACAAATATGACGCAAGTAATATTAAGGTATTAGGCGGTCTCGAGGCTGTACGCAAGAGGCCTGACATGTATATTGGCGACCGTGGAATTAACGGTTTACATCACCTGGTTTATGAAGTTGTGGATAACTCGATCGATGAGGCCTTAGCAGGACACTGCGATTCGGTGTCTATCCAGATATGTGCGGACGGCAGCTGTATAGTTGAGGATAACGGCCGTGGTATTCCAATCGAAAAACATAAAAAGACCGGCACCAGTGCCCTTGAAGTGGTATTAACGACACTGCATGCCGGCGGCAAATTTGACAGCGATAGCTATAAGGTCTCCGGCGGTTTGCATGGTGTTGGTGTTAGCGTTGTGAATGCCTTGAGTGAATGGCTTGAAGCTGATGTTTATCGTGACGGCCATCATTACCACTATGAGTGCTTGCGCGGCAAAGGCAAAGGGCACATCAAGAAGATGGGCCCAACTAAAAAACGTGGCACGAAAATCTCTTTCAAGCCTGATGAGCAGATATTCGGCGACGCGGAATTCGATTATGATACCTTACTGAAAAGAATTCGTGAAATAGCGTATCTTAACGGCGGGCTGAAGATAACTTTCAAGGATGACCGCAATAAGAAAAAAGAAGTATTCAAATTCGATGACGGGATAAAGGAATTTATCAAGCATTTAAACGAAGGCAAAGAGGTATTACATAAAGATATAATTTATTTTGCAAAAGAAGATACCGAGGCGATGCTAAGCTGTGAGATCGCACTTCAATATTGTGATGCCTATACCGAGAACGTGTTGGTATTCGCTAACAATATTCGCAACATTGACGGCGGAACTCATTTGTCGGGTTTCAGGACAGCTTTGACACGCACTATGAATTATTACGCAAAGAACAACAATCTTTTAAAGAACGGTAAAGCTCCGGGAGGCGATGACCTTCGCGAAGGGCTTACTGCTGTTGTTACGGTAAAACTGGCTGATCCACACTTCGAAGCTCAGACAAAAGTGCGACTGACAAATCCGGAGGTCGGCAGTTTTGTAGAAACAACGGTCAACGAACAGTTGGGGCATTTTCTTGAAGAACATCCCGCCGATTCCAAGCGTATTCTTAATAAGGCGATACAAGCAGCCGCAGCCCGTGAAGCTGCTCGTAAGGCCCGTGAGCTGACCCGAAGAAAAGGGGCCTTGGGAAGCAGTAATCTGCCGGGTAAGTTGTGGGATTGCTCCAGTAAGGAAAAATCTTCGACGGAAATATTTATCGTTGAGGGTGACTCCGCAGGCGGTTCGGCAAAGGCTGGGCGTGACAGAAATATCCAGGCGATACTGCCGTTAAAGGGTAAAATTTTGAATGTTGAAAAAGCCAGGCTCGAAAAGATGCTCGGTCATGAAGAAATTAGGACCATTATCAGTGCACTGGGAACTGGTATCGGTACGGACGAGTTCGATTTAGGTAGATGCAGGTATGGCAAAGTTATATTAATGACTGACGCCGATATTGACGGCGCGCATATCAGGACGTTGTTGCTGACATTCTTCTTCAGGCAGATGCAGGAGCTGTTCAATAACGATATGATATTTGTAGCTCAGCCGCCTTTGTATGAAATACGAGCAAAGGGCAGCAAAAAGAGCGAATATATTTTGAGTGAAACTCAGATGAGAAAACGCATGACAAGCCGCGGCCTTGACGGAGCATCGCTGGTCATTCGGGCTATGAAGAAAAACGCCAGGGACAGAACGCTTAGCGGTGAAAGTCTTAATGCTCTTATAAAAGATCTTCTCGAGATCGAGCGTGCAATAGGGATCCTTTCAAGACGTGGTATTATATTCAATGAGTTTGTCGAGAATTATTATGATGGGAAAATGCTGCCGGCATACAGGATCACGGCTGAAGGTCAGGATGAGTTTTTCTATGACATCGACAGTTATGAGAAAGAGCTTAATAAATTAAAAGGCGGCTCAGGTGATGGAGATGAAGATCAGGATGATCAAGGCGAAGAGATGCACGAGGTCAATAAGATCAATCAGGTTGCGGAAAAGCTAAAAAGCAGGCATAAACTCGACTTGAAGGATTATTTGCTCAAACAGGAAAAAGAAATCTCGGGCGAAGAGATACCTACTAAGTTCTGCCTGGTCAGCGGTGAGAATGAATATAGCATAGCCTCTCTTGGCGAGATATGTGCAGGTATAAGGCAGATCGGTGGAAAGGATATCGAGGTTAAACGGTTCAAAGGTCTCGGTGAAATGAACGCCGATCAACTCTGGGATACTACGATGAATCCTGATACGCGAACTCTGCTGCAGGTTAAACTTGATGACGCAGGCGAAGCGGACAGGTTGTTTAGTATCCTTATGGGCGGTGACGTTGAGAAACGCAGGAACTTTATTCAGGAACATGCTTTGGAAGTGCAGAATCTTGACGTTTAACTAGAAGCCGTCCCAAAACCTGGTTCGTTACGAAATTGCGCGAAAAGTTCGAGGGCAAGGCTGGAGGCGAAAAAGGCTCGCAAGCGTATTGAAATACGTTGAGAACATTTTTAGCCGACAATGCAGGCCTCGAATTTTGCAGCCAATTGCAGCAGATCGAGGTTTTGGGATGACTTCTGAGATTATAACAAAGACGTTTATTTGGGTGATCCATGAATAAGGCAGAGGAAACCTTAATTCGTTGCTCAGTGATCTTGCGATTATACGCTCTGATCCTGTCATTCCTTTTAATAATCGCAGGGGCATATGGTGACACTTTTACCAATCGAAAAACCGGGCAGATTCTGCATGGATATAAAACAAGCGAAACCAAAGGCTCGGAAACCATAATTCAAACCGATGTGAATGGGCCGATGAATTTAAATCTTGCCGACTGGCAGATCAAGCAGGACAGAAAAGGCAGAGCCAACAAGGTGGTAGTAATAACTCTTGAGGGGGGGATAATGTATGATATCGAGACCAAGGCTCTTGAAAATGCTCTCAAAGAAATTGCCGATCAGGGCCCACTCTTTATTTTACTCGAAATTGACAGCCCGGGCGGGCGGATTGACCTTGCATACCGAATATGTGGGGCAATCACTTCAATAGATAATGTCGAAATTATAGCTTTTATCAAAGGGGGCGAAACTGGTGGAGCACTTTCGGCAGCAGCAGCGGTGTCGCTGGCCACGGATAAAATTTACATGTCAGAAGATACAAGTATCGGCGCGGCTACAATGATAGCGTCGGGTGCCAGGTCGGTAAAAGAGGCTTATGGCTCAGAAGTTGGTGAGAAATACAGTTCAGCATGGAGGGCAAGACTGGCGTCACTAGCCCAGCAAAATGAACGCAGCGGTTTACTTGCCCGTGCAATGGTCGATAAAGATATAGAAGTTGTAGAAATTAACAGGGGCAGCGATAGACTATTTGTTGATCCTGTTAATAAGCAGGACGATGATAAATTGATAAAGACATGGAGCAAAAAAGGCTCGCTGTTAACATTAACAGCAAAGGAGGCATTGGCCTGCGGTTTTGCAGACGCTAAAGCTCAGAACAGAGCGGAACTGCTCGGTATGGAAAATGCAGGTGGTGCCGAGGTTGTTATTAATAAAGATGTTCAAAAGGCTGCGACTGAAATAAAACGAGCAAGGGGACAATTGGCTCGTATCAGAAAATCGGTTGACTTTAAAATCAAAAAGAGCCAGAACATTAAATATCGCAGGGAAGCATTTAAAATACTGCGCGAGGCGAGGAATGAATTCAAAACTCTTATACGACTGGCGAAGAGGTATCCTGATCTGCGTTTGAATGTGCAAGCTCTCGAGGATGAACTGAATTCGATCGAGGCGTCTTATCAGAAGCTAAAAAGAGAGTCGAGATATCGTTAAGCATTTTTTTCATTGAGAATCGAGCGGAATGAAAATTGTAAAGTTGTATTTGGTTGTATTGGTTATCATATCATTGAGTTTTGTTTGTGGATCAGATACTTTTTTTAATGAAGCGACCGGGCAGATACTGTACGGCTATAGAAGCAGCAAAACCGAATATGGCAAGATGTCAGTATATACCATCCAACACGGATTTACCACGTTGCATATTGACGATTGGGATGTGGTTCAGGATTCGCACGGTAGAAAGAAAACCGTTGCTGTAGTTGAAATAACAGGCTCATTGGATTTGCGGATAGTCACTGACTCGATAATAGAGGCGATAGAAGAGTCTGCGAGTAGTGGGCCGCAATTTGTATTGGTAGAAATAAACAGTTCCGGCGGTGATGCCCGATATGTTGAGCGGTTCTGCGATACGATTATGAGAATAGATTATTGCCCGGTGGTTGCTTTTATTAAGACAGGAAATAATGGTGGAGCGTTGAGCGGCGCAGCGGCTATTGCTCTTGCCTGTGATAAGATTGTAATGGCACCTGATGCAGCTATAGGTGCAGCATCGATAGCGACTTCTTATAGTAACGAATTGAAAACAGCCTGGCAAAAATTTATCGAGGCGATTGCTGATACTAAAAACAGGAGCGGTTTATTAGCAAGGGCCATGGTTGATAAGGGTCTTGAAGTTGTCGAAGTTTTAAATGGCAATAAGCGGGAATTTGTAAAGGCCGATTCGGTAAAGGCCGAACACGCGATAGTGCGAAGTTGGAGTAAAAGCGGTTCGCTATTGACATTAACCGCTCAAGAGGCGGTTCAATGCGGCATGGCTGATGTGATAGCTAAATCGCGAGGTGAGCTTTTACGAAAATTAGGTGTGACAGATGTGAGTATCTATGTTGATGGTAGAGTAGCAAGAGCAAAGAGCACCTTTAAAAAAGTTAAGCTCAAATTCGACAGACTGCGAAACTCACTCGACGTTCAAATCAAAAAAGCCGAACAAACAGAAAGTCTTGAAGAAGCTATAATTCTTATAAAGAAAATTAAACGTGACTATGAATCACTGCTTTTACTGGCTAAGCGATACCCTGATCTGGCAGTTGATACCAAGCTTATAGAAGAACAGATCAACCACGCTGAGCTCTATTACGAAAAAGCCCAAAAAAGACAGCAGCTTATAAATGCCAGTTTAGCTGATAAGAAAAAATCTAATTCCTGAAATTCCTGGAACACCGTGTGTTTATTACAAAAATGCATGGATTTTCCTTGCAAAAGTGAGTTAATCGCGCAAAATAATCTTAGCGTCGGGCCTGATGGTTTGCACGCATATCTTTTGGCTTGTATTCATTAAATTTTGCGGTGATTTGCATTGGAGGCAAAAATGGCGGACACACTGCTAAACAGGATGATCTCAATAATTATAGTAATAACGCTTTTGTTTATTGCCGGCTGTGGCGGTGGCGGCAGTAGTGACCCGGCTGTGACCGGTGAGATCGCTACGACACCGTCCGAGCAGGAAAAGGCTATCGTTCTAAGTAAGATCGACAAGAAGTACACCGATCCGGAGGCCCATTACCAGCTCGGCCAGCTGCATCAAAGAGACGGCCTATGGAGCCAGGCCCAGTACGGGTACGAAAGGGCGATCAGCTTTGATCCTGCCCATCGCGGCGCACAGGCCGGCATGGTCTATGTCCTTGGTGCTATGGGAGATAAGACCCGGGCTGATATGGTAGCTGATGTTTATATCAGCAACACTTCCGCCTCAGCTGCGGAGTCGCTAAAGCTGGCGATAGCTTTTCAGAAAGAGAGAATGGACGATCTGGCGCTGCGTTGTTACCAGCAGGCTGTCAGGCTCGCGCCTAATTCAGCTAAAGTTAATCGCCAGATCGGCTATTACTACCTGAGCAAAGGCGATAAAGTCAATGCCAGGACGTATTTACAGAGAAGCTTCCAGATCAATCCTAACCAGCCGCAGGTTGCTGGTGAACTTGGCAGGCTTGGTGTTGATACTACCGGGGCCATGTATAAAAGCGGCAGGGATCTGGATAAGATGGTTACCGAAGCTGACAAAGCAAGGACCAATCAGTAGAAAATTAACATAAAAATGTTATTTTTGCCCAGCGGTGAAAGGATTCGCCCTGGGTTTTTTTATGATAGAATTAATGGGCTACATTTTGGGGTATTTTGTCGTGAAGTTCATCAAGCCTTCTTTCTGCTTCCTCATATAGATACCACATATTATTTCCCAAATCAGTTTATTATTTAGGGTCCTCGAAGCCTTTACTACGAAGATATTCCCTTAATTCGTAAAAGTATATTCGTTTATTTGGTTTACTGGAACAACCAGTTACGATAATAGAGAGATACAGGTATAAGATAATGAACAACTTTTTCATTTTTATACGCTTATTAGAGACCAAAATAACTGACTCAAAATCAGTTAATAATCTTCATCTACTAATTTGTCAAATGGAGACTCTGCCATTATTTTATTCTTTGGGAGATCTTTTTTCCCTTTAGAATTTTTAGTCCCCATGCTTCAAGATAGTTAAGTAACTCAGGAGAGTCCCACCAATCACCATAAAAAGATTTAGTATCTCCTTGTGTGCCCAAATAATATATCTTCTTCTCAGTTTTGAAGAGTAATTTTTCAAACGAGGCACTGTACTCTATAGGCTTAGCTGTTTTGATGCAGTGTAAAATACGCTTTATTTTTTCAGAATCTTTTATCGGAAAGAGGTAGCCATGGCCACTTTCCCATGTTTTGGGATCGTCTCCTTGATAGGCAGAAACTAAGTTTACTTCAAGGACATCATTTACATCCAACGTCTGAAAACTTTCTTTGTTTAAAGCTATATACTTAGATGAACAGCTTGCAATTACTATAACAAAAAATAAGAATAAAATTATTAACAAAATATACGCATTATTTTTCATTTTAGCATTCCTTTCAATTAGAGCTTCTCGTCAAATAGATATGTGCCGTATCTCCAATTCCTCGTTGTCGATATGCCCACTGTACACCCTGACTGGTATGAGGAATTGCTTCTTCCATTAATGAATCATATACACTTTTACTAATCCCACCATATATTGTAATCTATAGGGGATTCGGGTGCCACCTGATCTTTAGGTGGATTCTTTGTCCAATCAGGAGGTGGAAAATTCGGGTCAGCTTTTCCAATGTCTTCAAACAGGTTCCATTTTTTGAAATGTTTCAGCAATTCAGCAGATTGCCACCAAGCCCCATAAACCGCATCATCATCCCATGCTATCTTTGTTTCATATTTCGCTCTTCTGGTTTTGAATATAATATTTCTGCGGCTGTGTCTAAGAGCATATTCACTTTTGTTAGGCTCCGGAGTAATTCCCCACAATACTTTTTGTTGATAGCCCTTTATCTGCTGTGCACCCTGGAGACATTCGATAATTATTTTGATTTTTTCAGGGTCAGTGATCGAAAATTCATAATGGTAGTATATTGTTTTGCCTTGAGAGATAATACAAATTTCTTTGATCTTAGAAGGATTAAGAATTCCTATACTTCCTTTATTAAGCTGTATATATTTTGGCTTATGCGAGCAGCCCGTAGTAACAATAGATAGATATAGGTATAAGATAATAAGTAACTTTTTCATGATCATCTCCTGTAATCAATAAAGAGAGGTTGTAAGATAAATATGACTTATATCTCCAATTCCCCTTTGTCGCCAAGCCCACATAACACCTTGGCTAGTATGAGGAATTGCTTCTTCAATTAATGAGTCATATACATTTTTGCCAATCCTGAGTCCATACCAGAAGTAATTGAAAAAATCTTCCCAGTCCTGATACAAAACATTATCCTTAATGACTAACTTTGCAGAGCCTATTGCAATTCCTTTATCATTAGTTATTCTAAACGCAAAGGATATATCAGAGTAGGGATAATCTGGATGTGCATTGAGATGGTTATCCTCTTCATAATCATATGCACCATCTACATATTCTATCAATCCTTGATGGTTTTGTGTAGCGACATTTCTAAGACCATAGCAAGATTCCATAACTAAAATTCTAATAGTTCCAGTTTTAAATGGAAACATTGCTAAACAGCGATTTTCTTCTAAACCATCCCCAAGATAAACATAATCTTCAGGAACATTCATGTCACGGTCTGTCCACATTCTTGAATTATAAGATGGCCAGATACCATCATTAAATCTAACTAAGGTTCTTGGCGTACTCCCAATAGACCATCCCCTCTCATCAGCTCTATGGTGACCATGAGAGTTCAGATGAATATATTTAATACCTCTATACTTTTTAAAAACTCTCTTAAACATTTTCCAAGTTACTTCAGAATGTTCCCCATAACCTCTTAACAAAAGAGGGATTATTCCTCTATCCTTAGCAGCTTTACAAGCATATCTACAAGTTCCCATATCTATATGATTGACACCATCTTTCATTCCTGTACTAACCATACAGATTATTAGCATAGCAACCTTATAGTTCCTTTTACCTTTGAGTGCTAAGATTGCCCCTTTGCCAATTGCTCCGTTAGCGGAATAATTAATTGTATAACTTACCTGATCAGAAAAAACATTAGGATCGACAAGGGTTATAAAATCATCAGAAAAGGTATCAGACCACAAAATACTATTATCCAGATCATTGACGCTGATTGTAGCTGTATGGCCGGTTTCTACACTTCCCTTAATTATATAATAGTTACAGGGATCAAAAATTTCAGGGAAAGTAATGCTGCTTAGAGTAGATTCGAATGAAATATTCCTGGTTGCAGTTATATAAGGCTTAGAGTTGTCTCCTCTGATTACAGCTTTTAATTCATGAATGCCATTAGCATACTTTCTTTTATCAATTAATAAAACGGGATTGTCATTAGGTTCTCTGGAAGCGATATACTCTCCATCGATAAAAATTGCACAGTCAATCAGATTCAGGTCATTTATTTCAGGACAGGTAAAAGTGAGGTAGTCCCCATTTTCGGTTATATTAGGCTCGATATAGCTATTCTTAAGCCAGTTATGGCTTAGAATATCGAAATCATTAACGTCAACTTTTCCATCTTTATCAAAATCCCCTAACAAAGTCCCGGTAGAGCCCCAGTCTGCTGCAAATTTTGCAAAATCTTTGTTATTTACTATACCATCTGAAAATATGTCACATGTAAGCTCACCTGCCTTAGTTGCATAGTTTGCGGATACAGGTACACCAAACCCAATCCCTTTATTCCCTCTTGGTGTAGAATCTTCAAATAAAGATGTTAGAAGTTGCCCTGGTGAATCCTGCCATAAATCATACCCAAGATTTACATCTGCAACCACACTATTTGGTTCTATATAATATGGCCAGATATTAGGGTCTGATTGTGCAACGAACGGACTCTGTGACAGGTACATAGGGTTCTTCTGAAAACTGGGCTCTCCTATATTATCGTTGTAATAATTATCGCAATATGCAATATTTGATATTAAAGGAGGATAGAAAGAAGCAGCATCAATATACCAGCCACAATAAGTATTTACTATTATGGAATTACTTATCCTTATCCCATAAAAATCTGATGTTGAACTTGATAGAACAATGCCGTACGTGTTAGTTTCATACGCATTATCAATAACCACATTATCTATCAAACAATCATCTACTTCATTATCATAATCATCAGCAGAGAGATAAATCGAAATAAGATTCCGATAAAAAAAGCAGAACTTTACAGAGGTAAGATTATCTATACCATTTTGCCATATAGGATAGTCGGCCTGGAAGAAGCGGCAACTGGTAATTCCTTCATTTAAATTTTTGTCATAAATTTGGATATTGCACCAACCACCGTAAAAATCTACATATTTGATGATCGAATTATCCGAAGAATTGGAGTCTATTATAATGAATTCCGTGCTTGAATTGTGATCTGAATAAATTTTAATACGATCATACAAATTACCCTTTAAGCATATTTCACCAGATTTTATAGAATTCCCGGTAATCGTGATATTAGATACCCCTGTCTTTGTTATTGTAGTACCCGGTTCAACCTTGAGATTACCAAACACACTAATATTTGAATCAACAAGATTAACGTCCAGATTTAGCTCTATAAAACCATTCACGTCTATAATACAGTTCTCAAAGATTACACCTTTGTTATACACTGCAACCCCATCCTCTAAAACAAGAATGGATTGATTTGAATATGATTGAGGTGTTTCATATTTATTAATTCCACTTAAAACTATATCATATCCTGCCGCAGATGACGCCATATTCCCTTGAGGCTCAGAATTCTCTGTAACTGATTCATGTAAATTTTCAATTAGTGGAGTTTCCGTTAAGACCTGTTCAGTGTAAGGCATATTGAGTATTTTCTTGTTAATTCCAAAAACAGTTGTGATATTTTGGGTTGGAGTATAGAAAATAGCAAGTTGATGAAGATGTTCAGTTGTTGAATGTAAATCTACAACAGCTAAAGTGTCTATAGGCTTTAACTTTAATATGTATTTTTTTACTTTTGTGGATTGCGATATTTCGAGAAGTTCTCCTTCTGTTGTTGTAATTGTGTAATCCGCACCAATCGTTTCTTCGCTGTTTTTTATGGCTATAACGATACCATCATCGGCATTAATTTCAACAGGCATCGATGTGTCAAAGCCGTTGACTGTTAGAACCGGATTGGCGTTGGCAATTGAAGTGATAACCAAAACGATAACAGCTAAAAGATGTGTTTTTTCCCTTTCCATA
>JANQHJ010000070.1 GCA_028282745.1 Sedimentisphaerales bacterium
TGTTAGGCCAGAATGCCTGTACGTCACGATGATAGATTGCATCAACGATCACATGCAGCCACGCGCCAAGCAATCCGGATACCCCCATCTTCATTAATGTCGGTTTATAAGATAGCCTGAAAAAATTCATTATCTTTCCGAACACTTTTCGCATTGGAAAGAGACTCAGCCCAAAAACTAAACCAACTATCCCGCCTATCAACAGGGTATGAAAATGAAAAACACGATGAGGATAGTGCCACCGTGTCAAAGGCCCGCCAATGTATTCGGCTCGGAACAGAACTTCAACATCGACTATAACATTAGCCAGGACAAATACAGGCACATCAAGCCACTTTTTAAACAGCAGCCCAATAAAACCATGAAGCCCAAAATGATACGCTGTCATCGGCATGATTAAATGTTGTTCGCACTCAAATAGTTGCTGTTCTCGAGATAGTTCTTCACGTAATCAGAAACCGCATCTTCAAGGCTGGTCATCTGGTTTGAATATCCCGCCGCTTTGATCTTTGAAATATCTGCCTGTGTGTAATATTGATATTGCTTTTGTAGCTGTTCCGTCATGTCGATATAATCGATTTTTACTTCTGCCCCCACGGCTGTGAAGATTGCTTTGACCATATCGTTCCACGTCCGAGCCTTGCCTGTGCCAATATTATAAATGCCCGAGACCTTCGGATTATCCATAAAGAACAGCGTCATATCCACCGCGTCTTTTATATAAACAAAATCTCGCAGATACTCGCCATCAGCATAATTATCATCGTAAGACTTGAACAATTTCACTTTACCATAGTCGGTGATCTGCTCATAGCCTTTCAGAATAAAAGATCGCATATCGGCTTTGTGATATTCATTGGGCCCGAACACATTAAAATATTTTAATCCCACGATTTTATCCAGCAGCCCCGACCGCTTTGCCCACAGATCGAAAAGCTGCTTCGAATAACCATACATATTTAAAGGCCGAAATTGCTCCAGTTTCTTTTCGTCATCGCTAAAACCCAATGCCCCGTCACCATAAGTAGCCGCGCTGGATGCGTAGATAAATCGAATATCATTATCGCTCGCCCATGCCGCCAGCAGCTTGGTGTATTCATAATTATTTCTCACCAGGTAAGAAGCGTCGGTCTCGGTAGTGCTTGAGCATGCCCCCATATGGAAAACTGTCTTCGGGCCCTTATCAAATTCGCCTTCGAGGACCATATCCAGAAAGTCATCCTTCTCAATATAATCCGCAAAAGATAAATTCACAAGATTCTTGAATTTCAGATTGTTGCCCAACTCGTCAACAACAAGTATGTCCTCAGTACCCCGCGCGTTAAGGGCCGCTATTATTGCCGAGCCGATAAATCCCGCACCGCCTGTAACTATGATCATAATAAAATCCAAAATTAAAAACGACATTCATAAAATTTAGACTAAATAGGGTAATTTGCGACAGCGGATGTGTCAAATATTATTGGATAAAGATATTATCGGGCGCATAAAAATAGCCGTGCCGGCAAGCACGGCTAAAAACGTAAAAACGGCTGGTCAACCCTAACACATTGCCAAATAACTGGCAATGGCTAGAAACAGAATTCGCTTTTTAGTACTGGTAAATGGCAACCATTTAGTATAATAGAATTTTTCGAACTTTTCCTTCATTGCTGGAACCCCCAAACGCCAATCTCATTGTATGTATTATAGCCGAATCGCAATTACGCTTCAAGAAAAAAGGGCCTGTGTTAAGCATATGTGCAGTATTTACAATGGGTTACGAGCTTTAATTGCCCAATATTTTTCCCGGCTGTTTTTTTACTTATAGCAATAATGAGTTTAATAATACCGTTTATAAATCTTTAAGACCGGCTAATATCGCGACGATAAACATATATCGCAAGCAAAACCCGTTTTGGGCGATTACGAGTATAAGTGCTTTTGAAAAAGAGCTTTACTTATTGACCACCCCGGATGCTTGCGGTAGAATAAACTTTTATTAATAAAGGAGTAGAAAATGAATAAAGCTGTTAAACCAATCCTGGCTTTTATGAGTATGCCCGGCGGCTGGGAATGGATTGTCGTTTTGGTCATTGCTCTATTAATATTTGGTCGCAGATTACCTGATCTTGCCCGTGGCCTCGGCAAAAGTCTAACTGAATTCAAGAAGGGCATCCATGAAGTAGATAAGGCCAAGGATGAGATAAATAGCGAGATCAAAGAGATTGAGAAAGAAGCCGACAAGGCTGCGACCGAAGAGCAAAAAGAAAATTAACGTTTGATTCATCCTGCCTTTAAACACCATAAAATGGTTGAGAACGACAAGCTTTCAAATAGTACCATGAGCCTGGGGGATCACCTTGAAGAATTACGCACAAGGCTGATTCTTGCGATATTGGGCTTAGCTGTCGGTGTCATTGTCTGCCTTATCTTCGGTACAAAGATCATCAAATTCATTGAAAAGCCATATTTCGATGTCATGCGTAAAAGATTAGCCGAATCGGACACCACTATCGACGAATCAGAGCATGTTGTCTTAATGAACAAATTTTTCTCGAATGTAGCTGCTCGCCTCGAAAGCGATCCCAATGCACCGCTTCTTGATAAAGCATCTGTTGATTATTTAGCAAAGGTTTTTTCTCAAACAACTGACCAGTATAAAAAAGAACTCGCTGGCTCATCCGGCGACAAAAAATTGCCGCATTGGGCAAGACTGCAAACACTCGCACCGCCCGAAGCCTTTGTTTCATATATGAAGGTTTCGATGATATCAGGCCTCATCCTGACATGTCCCTGGGTATTCTATCAGATATGGATGTTCGTGGCATCAGGCCTATATTCCCACGAAAGACTTTACGTCAAAAAAGCGATACCATTTTCTGCGATACTATTTATTCTTGGTGCGCTCTTTTTCCTTTTTGTAGTATCGAAGCTTTCTCTTAAATTTTTCCTCATGTTCGGCGACATTATGAACATAGCCTCTAACTGGACGCTCCAGAAATACGTTTCATTTGTTACCATCTTAATGCTTGTATTCGGCATCGCTTTCCAGACACCGATAGCCATTTTTATACTAAACCGTGTCGGAATGGTTTCTGTCCGGAGCCTGCGGAAATCACGTAAATATGTATTTCTCGGGATGTTTGTCATCGCCGCCGTAGTGACTCCGCCTGATGTTATTTCGCAGGTCACTCTTGGCGTTCCGTTATATTTATTATATGAGTTAGGCATTTTACTCTGTGTTATAGCTGCCAAGAAGCGGGCAAAACAGTCAGATGCTTAAGCTCGGTACTCTACAGTTGGAATATCCATACTTCCAGGCCCCGCTCAGCGGCTATAGCGATTACGCCATGCGTGCTATTTCCCGAAAGTTAGGCTGTCCATTTTCCTTTGCGGGCGTAATGCTTGCGAAAAGCGTTGCTAATCCCCGCGTGCTTAGGAAAAAAGAATTCCAGCCGCACCCAGGTGAATCCATGGTCGGTGGCCAGATCCTCGGCAGAGAGCCCGAAGTCATGGCCGAAGCCGCCAGAGGCCTCGAATCTGTCGGTTTCAACGTCGTCGATTTGAATTTCGCATGCCCAGCCCCAAAGGTACTTCGCAGAAAAAGAGGCGGCGCACTCATGGGCGAGCCCGAACTGCTTATCGAAATACTAAAACGCGTTAAAGACGCCGTCAAATGCCCCGTAACAATGAAAATTAGAGCAGGCCTAAACAGTTCACCCGAATCAAAAGAAAAATTCTGGCAGATAATAGAATCATCCGCCAAAGAAGGTATCGACGCCATAGCAATACACGGCCGTAC
>JANQHJ010000075.1 GCA_028282745.1 Sedimentisphaerales bacterium
TTAAAGCCATCAAAACCAATGACGTCCAGTGCGAAGTCGAAGGCAGGACTACGATAATCAGTATCGTAGATGAAGGTTATCTTGTGACACAGGAAGACATTGAAAATGGAAAAGTGCTCATCGAACTTGACTCTTCCCAGATCGAACAGGATCTCAACAAACAACAAGTAACATTATCAAGTGCACAGGCTTCATATACAGAAGCGAGCGAATCACTGCAGATTCAGGTCAAGCAAAACGAAAGTGATATTCAGGAAGGTGAAATGGATGTGCAGTTCGCTCTTATGGATTTCGAAAAATATCTCGGCAAAGAGCTTGCCTCAAAGGCCGTAAGCGATGTGAATATAAATGACGATTTTAGCAACTATAACATGAAGCCTTTCCTGACTGATAAAAGACTCGGCGGCGAGGCCCTGCAAAAGCTTATTCAGCAGACCTCCGACATCGAGCTGGCTGACAGTAGGCTGCAAAGAGCAAAAGACAGACTAAAGGGTACGGTTGAGCTTTTGAAGGAAGGCTATGTAGCCGAGACCGAAAAGACCGCCGACGAACTTGAGGTCCAGAGTCTCCAGGCCCAGCTTGAAGAGTCGAAGATAAAGCTCGATCTTTTCAAGAAATACGAATTCCCAAAGAATACCCAGAAACTGCTCAGCGATTACTTCGAATCTCTTCGTGAGCTCGACCGTATCCAGGCAAGGGCAAGATCCAAGCTGGCCCAAGAGCAGGCCCAGCTTAGAAATAAAAAACTAACCCTCGATCTACAACAGGAAAGACTCGACAAACTCGAAAAACAGCTTGCCGCTTGTACAATCAAAGCCACAGCAGTTGGGCAGGTTGTTTACGGTTCGAGTCTGCTTGATTTTAGAAGGCGAACAAGAGAAACTATCGAGGTCGGCGCGGAGATAAGGGAAAGACAAATTCTTATAACGATACCGGATATGTCACTATTGAAGGTGGATGTAAAGGTTCCTGAGAATATGATAGGCCAAATCCAGGTTGGCCAGTATGCTAATATTACGATCTCAGCCTTCCCGGATAGCATGTTCACCGGGCAGGTGCTCGCAAAGGCTCCTTTAGCTGATCCGGAAAATTTCTGGAATCCTGCTCAGAAGGTTTATACAACACAAGTCACGATCGACGGTACTCACAACTTTGTCAAGACCGGTATGTCGGCTCGAGTTGAGATCATCGTCGATACTATCACAAATGTTTTAACTGTACCCGTTCAGTCGGTCAGCAGTATCGGCATAGAGAAATTCTGTTATGTCATGACCGATGAAGGCCCAAAGAAATGTATAGTCGAAACCGGTGCGTTTAACTCTGATTTCGTCGAGATCAAAAGTGGCCTAAGAACCGGTGAACAGGTACTGCTGGTCCCGCAAAGGCTTGCCGATGCTGAAGCTATGAAGCAAAAAGCAAACGGCAACGGTCAAAAAAGTAAACAGCTGCCGTCAGACAAAACAGGTCAACGCAAAAGACCGCAGCAGGGACAGGGCAGACCAAGAAGAAGGCCTCAGCAATAAGGTACTGCTATGAATGTTGTAGAAGTCAAAAATCTTTCGAAGACTTACCAGATGGGCACGGTTTTGCTCCATGCCCTGCGCGAAGTCGATCTGCAGATAGCCAGGGGCCAGTATGTCGCTATTATGGGCCCCAGCGGTTCCGGTAAGAGCACGATGCTCAATCTGCTCGGCTGTCTCGACAGGCCCAGCCGGGGCCAATACTTTCTTGGCGGTCAGGATGTCTCCGATCTTGATGATACAGAACTCTCACAGATCCGCGGCCGAGATATTGGTTTTATTTTCCAGTCTTACAATCTCATTGCCCAGCTAAATGTTATAGAAAACATCCAACTGCCAATGTTCTACCAGGGCGTAGCTGACATTCATAGCGCTGATAGAGCGACCTCACTTGCTGAGATGGTCGGCCTGGGCGAGCGTATAAAACACAGACCGTTCGAATTAAGCGGCGGCCAACAGCAGAGAGTAGCTATCGCAAGAGCACTGGCAAACGATCCGGTAATACTTCTCGCTGATGAGCCGACCGGTAATCTTGACACGGCAAGCGGCTCTGAAATTTTAACCCTTCTCGATAAACTGCACGACGAGGGCAAAACGATTATTGTCGTTACCCACGATCCAGAGATCGGCAAGCGAGCTCAGCGTACAATACACTTGCGGGACGGGCAAATTGAAAAGGATCTCTTGAACTAATGAACGTTTTCGCGATAAAAGGTACGATCAAACTCGGCCTAAAGAGCCTATGGATGCACAAGCTGCGTTCGACGCTGACCACACTCGGCATTGTTTTCGGTGTCTGCTCGGTTATCGCTATGCTTGCCATCGGTGAAGGCGCCAGTCGTGGGGTCAAAGACGCGATGACCCGTCTCGGCAGTACTAACATAATCATAGAGACGGTTAAACCGCCAGATGACGAAATAACCACCTCCGATACTTCAACGATAAATGCGTACGGCTTAACCTATGAGGACGCCGATTCCATCCGAAATATAATGCCTGATGTGCAGGTCATTGTCTCGGTCAGGGAAATGCCCGCCGAGGCATTCCACAAGGCGCGCAAAGCTACTGTTCTTATGATGGGCACCGTTCCATGGTACACAGAGACCGAACCTGTAACCATAACAAGAGGGCGTTTCCTTGCCGGTACCGATATGAAGGGTGAACTGCCCGTATGTGTTGTCGATGAACAGGTGGCGCCGCGATTATTTGTTTTCGAGGATCCGCTCGGTAAATTTATCAGGGTCGGCGAAAATGCCTATAAAGTCATCGGTGTCGTCCGTACAGGCACACCTGTCGGCTTTGATAATTCATATAACGGTATGAAGGCTAAGACCGCCAGCGGGGTCGCTGGTAACATCTACATCCCGCTGACTACCGCCAAGAGCCGCTTTACAGATATGAGTCTGTCATTAGGAGGCGCGACCGGCCGTAACATTGAAAAGGTAGAGATAAACAAGATCATCGTAAAAGTACCGAGTTTCGAACGTGTCCTCGCCACGCGTGACGTAATTAACCTGCTGCTCGAGAAAAAACATCAAAAGCAGGACTATAAGATGATCGTGCCTATCGAGCTGCTTCGCGAGACCGCAAGGAGTAACCGCATATTTAAAATAGTGCTCGGCTCCATCGCCGCTATCAGCCTATTGGTTGGAGGCATCGGTATCATGAATATCATGCTGGCAACTGTTTCCGAACGCACCCGCGAGATAGGCATCCGCCGTGCCCTCGGGGCAACAAAGATGGACATTATTGTCCAGTTCATTGCCGAGACACTGCTTTTGACACTCGCCGGCGGTGCAATAGGTATGACACTCGGCGCCATCATTCCATATTTTGTTCAAAAATTCGGCCAAATGGAAACGATTGTAACCGTCCAGGCCTTACTACTATCCTTCGGCATCAGTGCTGCGATAGGCCTGACTTTCGGCCTATACCCAGCCTACAAAGCGGCCAACATGAATCCCATTGACTCACTCCGCCATGAGTAAGCTCAATTTTCAGACTTATCATTGACGCACATCCCATTAGCAAATACAATCACCCCTTGCAATTAACGAAATACGAACTACGAATTACGAGACACGAAACATGATTACAGTAAATGAGAATTTCTTAAAGCTTCAGGCTGGTTATTTATTTCCTGAGATCGGAAGACGCCTTCGTGCCTTCATTGCCGCTAATCCGGACGCTGACATTATAAAAATGGGCATCGGTGACGTTACTCAACCGCTCGCCCCATCTGTCATCGAGGCAATGCACAAAGCCGTTGACGAAATGGCGACTAAAGACACCTTCCGCGGATATGATGACGGCGGCGTCGGCTATGAGTTTCTACGTGAAGCTATTCGGCAGCATGACTACAAAGTTCGCGGCGTTGATATTGAACTCGACGAAATATTTGTTAGTGACGGGGCCAAACCGGATACCGCCAATATGCAGGAAATTTTCGGCACTGATAATATCGTTGCTGTCGCCGATCCGGTCTATCCGGTCTATATCGACACCAACGTTATGGCAGGGCGTACCGGCTGCGCCAGAGAAGGCGGTGGCTATGAGGGAGTTATTTACATGCCCTGTATGGAAGAGAACGGTTTTGTGCCCGCCTTGCCGACCGAGCCTGTCGATATGATATATCTATGCTATCCTAACAATCCGACCGGGGCCGTAGCAACAAAAGAGCAGCTTAAAATCTGGGTCGATTACGCGAAAGAAAACAAAGCTGTTATTCTTTACGACTCAGCCTACGAAGCTTTCATTCGTGACGAAACTATCCCGCATTCTATCTATGAGGTCGAAGGTGCAAAAGAGGTCGCCATCGAATTTAGAAGTTTTTCGAAGACAGCAGGCTTTACAGGAATAAGATGCGCCTATTCTATCGTGCCAAAGGCCCTGAAAGCGTACAAAACCGACGGTGCCGCAGTCGATGTCAACCCGCTATGGGCTCGCCGTCACTGCACGAAATTCAACGGTGTTTCATACGTTACTCAACGTGCCGCAGAGGCAGTATATAGCGAACAGGGCAGGGCCCAGGTACAGCAGACTATCGATCTCTATATGAATAACGCCATGACCGTTAGCCAGTCTCTTTCCGATCTCGGCTATACGGTTTACGGCGGTTCGAACTCGCCTTACATTTGGCTTAAAACCCCGAATGGAATGACTTCGTGGGAATTCTTCGATCATCTGCTGGAAAAAGCAAATATCGTAGGCACACCAGGCTCTGGTTTCGGCTCAGCTGGAGAGGGCTATTTCCGTCTGACCGCATTTGCCCAGCCGGAAAATGTAAAAATGGCGATGAAGCGATTCGCTTCGATATAAATTATCACGATGACAACGGTGAAAGCATATATCGGCCTTGGCAGCAACCTTGGCGACCGCTCGAGCTATATCGACAGGGCAGTTGGCCTTTTAAAGAACACCCACGGTGTAGAGCTGATGAGATTAAGCGATATAATCGAAACAGAGCCGCTCGGCCATATCGACCAGCCGAAATATTTTAATGCTGTTGCGGAAATAACTACATCACTGCCTCCCGAAGAGCTTTTCACTCAGATGCAAAAGATCGAGAGCACTTTAGATAGAAACACCGGTTCAAAATGGCAGGCCCGTACCATTGATCTTGATCTGCTGCTCTATAAGGATCAAATAATAAAAACCGACCAGTTACAGGTGCCGCACAGCCAGTTGCACCTTCGCACCTTTGTATTGAAAGGTCTGTCACAAATAGCTCCAGATCTAATACATCCATCGCTTAATATTTCTATGGCAGAATTACTCAACCGACTAAACGGTGGTGATTTTTTCATCGACCCTGAGAAGCCAAAGCTTGTTTCGATAGCAGGGCTCATTGGTGTCGGCAAGACTACACTTGGCCAAAAACTTGCTGAACAGTTCGGTACTGAATTGCTTCGTGAACCTTATGACACTAATCCATATATGCCGGAAGTTTACGCAGGCAAAGCCGACCAGGCCCTGAACTCACAGCTATATTTTCTTAATCATCGCGTTGAACAATTAGATCCTGAGTCACTTAAGCCCGGTAAAGCAATATTCACCGATTATATCTTTGAGAAAGAGCTTATTTATTCAGAGAAACTGCTCGACAAGGCCCAGCTTCATGAATATGAAAAGCAATACCCAACAGCATACAAAAATGTGGCCAAGCCGATACTCGTTATCTATCTAAAGGATTCACCAGGAAACTGCCTCGAAAGGATCCATGAGCGAAACCGACCTTATGAACAAAAGATCAAACGGGAATTCCTCACAGAACTAAACAAAGCCTATGACAGGATGCTCTCACTATATAAACACTGCCCGGTCATAACGGTCTTAAAATCTCAGTTTGACTGCCACCGTGACCCTGATATACAATATCTCTCGGAACAGATAAAAGTGTATATAGGCAGCTAAAAATTATATTATGAAAGTAGCTAATAAAATTCAGAATGTAAGAAGTTCGGTCAAAGCCAACCGCGGCGGCAGTAAAACCATCGGCCTTGTGCCAACTATGGGCGCCTTACACATTGGCCATATATCCTTAATCCAGGCTGCCAGGAAGCAGTCTGATTTCATCGTTGTCAGCATTTTCGTTAATCCAACTCAGTTCGGCCCGAATGAAGATTTCGATAATTATCCAAGGCCCATCGATGACGATCTGAAAATTTGCGAGCAGAACGGCGTTGACCTCGTCTTTGCGCCGACCGCTGCTGAAATGTACCCTGACGAAAATATCACATGGGTAACCGTCGAGAAACTCACTGATTCACTCTGCGGCAGGAGTCGCCCGACCCATTTCCAGGCTGTAACAACCGTCTGCTCGAAGCTTTTTAATATAATCCAGCCGGACCTGGCTTTCTTCGGTCAGAAAGATGCTCAGCAGGTCATTGTTATCAAGCAAATGGTCGCGGATCTTAACATGTCCCTTAAGATCATCACTTGCCCAACCGTCAGAGAGCCGGACGGCTTGGCAGTTAGCAGTAGAAACAAATACTTAAATGACGAGGAAAGAAAAGCAGCACCATTGCTCTACAAATCCCTGCTAAAGGCAGAGCAGTTGGTCAAGTCGGGACGGAAGAATACTGCTGACATTATCGCTCAGATGAAAAGTATTCTAAGCACAAGCGACCTGCTCCAGCCAGACTACATAGAGATAGTAGATACACGCACTCTCGGGCACATCGAGAGTATTAACGGACCTGTTTTGATAGCTGTGGCTGTAAAACTACCCTCAACACGCCTTATCGACAACATTATTGTGGACGCCTGACCGGATTGATGTATAATGCTGGCTTAGGTTATTTTCTTTGAGGTTACAGACAGATGTTTTTGAAAGTTCTAAAAAGTAAAATGCACAGGGCAGCTGTTACCAAGTCACGTATCGACTATCCCGGCAGCATTGAGGTGGATTCCGAGCTAATGGAAGCCTGCGGCCTGGCTCCATACGAAGCAGTGCTCATCGCCGATTTGAACAACGGCAACCGCCTCGAGACTTATGTTGTACCTTCCGAGCCAGGATCGAAGGATATCATTATTCTCGGCGCCGCCGCCCGGCTTGTCAATCCTGGCGACAGGGTAATAATTTTAAATTTTGCCATGATGACGGAAGAAGAAAAGAAGGCCCATAAACCAAATGTCATTGTACTCGATGAGAAAAATAACATCATCGGCTAATTTTATCTCTCTAAGAAGGATTGATTAACGTGAATTTTTCAACAATGGTAATTACGAGTTACCAGTTACGAACCACTGGACACGAATAATATGTATCCAGAGCTTTTCACCATACCATTTACCGACCTCACGATAAAAAGTTACGGCCTTATGATGGTCTGCGGTTTTATCACTGCCATCTGGATAATTCGCCGCCTCAGCCGTCATATCACCCCCGATCCACAGCTTATAACCAATGCCGCTCTATACTCTCTGATAGCGGGCGTTGTTGGTTCCAGGGTTTATTACGTTGTTCATTACTATGAACATTTCATAGAGAATCCGCTCGACGTCTTCGCCATCTGGAATGGCGGCCTCGAACTGCTCGGTGGTGTGATCTTAGCTATAATTGTCATTGTCTCGTTCCTGATATACCACAAGCTGCCCATTCGCCAGTACATTGACATTCTGGCGATCGGCCTGATGGCCGCTTTGACATTCGGACGGCTTGGTTGTTTTCTCTACGGTTGCTGCCACGGCAAGCCAACCGATTTTCCGATCTCTGTGCGTTTCCCATACGACTCACTCGCCTATAACAGCCAAGTCAATCCTGACACTCAGCGTGACCGCACGGAGCCTCATCTATCGATTCCTGACGATTATTTCTTCGTCGATGCTAACGGGCTTAGACACCTGCTGCCGAAAGAACATCTCACCGGCGATCAACTCGATGCTGTAGGCAAAGGCGGTCAACACCGCTGCCTGCCTGTACACCCGACCCAGTTGTATTCATCTTTCAACGCTGCGATGATATGCTTGGTACTCTTTCTGCTCTTTAGAAGGGCACAAGCTGCCCAGAAAGCTGGAAAGCCCAAATTCCTCACCGCGCCCGGTTCGGTTTTTGCTACGATGTTTGTTATTTACGGAATCCACCGATTCCTTATGGAATACCTGCGCGACGACAATCCCTATGAACTCGGCTTGCCACTTACATCAGCCCAACTGCTCAGTATCTCGCTGTTCGTGTTCGGTATTTTCCAGATGATCAGCTACCATCTATACCAAAACAAACAGCTAAAAAAGCTGCCTGAACAGAATAATCAATAATTTTCCATTTGAACATTTTGCCCGTTTTACCGATACTATTAACAATAGCTAATTCCATAATTTTTGCATTTTAATATTTGATATTTAATTTTATATCATGGGCCTATACGACAGAGACTATACCCAGCAGGACTACCAGCCGTCATACGGCTACCGCACAAGTTCACCGTTTCAGTTTCACGCACCAAGAACGATGGTAGGGCGGTTATTGCTCATAAATATATCTGTATTCATCCTTCAGCTATTAACAAATGATTTATCAATAACTATGGGGCCGAACGGTCCGATCTTTGGCACAATTACTACATGGTTCGCCGTGTTCCCCAAAAACATCCCTTTTATACTTCAGCCGTGGCGGCTTATTACATATCAGTTTCTGCACGGAGATTTCTTCCACATCCTTTTTAACATGTACGTATTGTACATGTTCGGAAGATTGATCGAACAGACCCTGGGGCCAAAAAGATTTTTGATCTTCTATCTCATCTGCGGTATTGCCGGTGGTATTCTTTACCCAATACTGACCTTGGTAAATTGGCTGCCCATCGGCCCAATGGTAGGGGCTTCAGGAGCAATATTAGGTATTATCGGCGCCGTAGCTGTCCTCTATCCGAGAATGAAGGTTATTGTATTCCCCATTTTTATACCGATATCCATTCGAATCATTGCCTTTGGCTTTGCTATTTTATTTGCGCTCAAGGTTATATTCAGATCCTCCAATGCCGGCGGCGAAGCAGCTCACCTTGCAGGGATGGTTACTGGTGTAGCGTACATAATGTGGCCTGCTATGAAAGGAAAATTCAAACGTTCGACGGCAGGCCAGAAATGGCAGCGGCAGAGACAGTCTGAAAAGGAACTTCTTACCCAGCTCGATGATATACTTGAAAAGGTACACGACAAGGGGATACACAGCCTTTCTCGAAAGGATAAACAGATACTGCGAAAAGCTACAAAACTCCAGCAGCATAAAAAGTAAAAGCCCCGACTGTCTCCAGCCGAGGCTATAACTCAAAACTAAGAACTAAAAAATCAAAACCACTATTACTGCATCCACTCGCTTGCGAATACCTGCATGTCATAAATGTTTACCCTGCAATCAGGCTCAGTACCGTTTGCCCCAGCCACATCAAACTGGATTGTATTGGCCGGGTCGCAAACACCATTACCGCTTGTGTTGTAGTGCAGTTGAACAACATCACTGCTCGATACGGCATAGTTATAAATGCGAATATCGTCAAGAACACCGTCAAGCAGGGTATTGGAACAGTTACCTATTTGAACTGTCGCCTCTTTACCGTCCGACAATGCAAAGCTGCCTTGTGCACTTAAAATCCCATTAATATAAATCTTACCGTCTGTCCCGTCGAACGCTGCGGTTACCATAACCCACTCACCGGCTCCTATAGCATCACCGACAACACTTGTTTGGCCATAAGCTTCCAAGGTAAGCTTTGCGTCATCCGCTACCATGAATCCCCAGCGATCATCTGTAAGGTCGTTAGGCTCAGTTTTGCAAACAACAGTCTGCTCCGAACCGATACTGTCCAGATATACCCAGCCGTTGACAGTAAGCTGATTGGAATACTTCGATGGATCCCACGTCCCGGCAGTCGCCGCACCGTTAGAATCGATAACAGCCCCTTCGTTGGATATGTTAGGCTCAACGCCGTCAACGAAAGAGGGCACGCCTATTGGTATCGCGTTATGATCGACATTATCCTCACTGCTGGAATCGACATAGTAACCGGCTGAATTATAATCTGCGGCATCCAGCTTCCAGTGAGTCAGCATCCTTTTAACACCTAAAGCCGCCAGCTCGGACACCGTATCTTCAGCTGCGTCGTTATCAAGAACACAATAATAAAATGCCTCATCCGAAACCTGACAGCTTGTGATACTATATGAATTCGAATCACTGCTCTGAACCAGCGTATCATTATTAGGATCAGTTGTCTCGTTTTCTGTCTTATACCAGTTGTATGTGATATTCGAATCACTCGCAGCGCCTATTGTAAACTGAGCTGGTAAATTCGGTTCAACGAGTACATCTGCAGGCTGCTCTGTTATCAAAGGTGCTCCCGTGGAAGAATAGGTTATCGAGTGAAAACACATACCGTCATTTGATGACGAAGACTGCTTTAGGCTAATGCCTGTCAATCCGCCGGCGTTGGTAAAGCTTATCACAGCATATCCGAAAACTCCGACAGCGTTGACCGTTACTGTCCCAGAGCTATAACTCGTTGAAACAGAGCCCTGGCTGACATCGGAATAATTGAAATTCTCCGCCGAGGCTCCGGGGTCCGAGCTAAAACCTGATATCTTGAAAGAGCCGTCAGAAGAACCCCATCGGCCTATCTTTAGTTCGGTAATTGCCACCGCTGAAGTAAAGTTCACATCAATACGCTGGCCGCCATAAATATTTCTCTGGGCATTTGACGGGCCGGCACTCTCGTGAACTCCGACACCACCTGCTGTACTTGTCTCATAATAAGACATCGCATAAGCAGTCGTACCGTTATTTGCAACGCCGTGAAATGTAGCGTTGCCGACGACCAGATCATTACCAATATTATATAGTGTAGTAACAGCCGGACTGCCTGAAACATGGCCAGCCGCTACCGCTGCGTCCCAAAGGTCACCAGCGTCAACTGTTACAGCTGAAACGCTACCGATTAGTAAAAAGCTGAATATTAAACACACTGAACTAAGGATTCTTTTCATCTTATCTTTTTTATACATTATCCTGTTTCCATAAAAATATTAACATGTCATTCGTATCGATAGCCAACTTACGGACAGCTCTCTGCAGGAACCAATGTGCAATCCATCCAATTCTGCACGAACTTCGCGAAATCATAAAAATTTACTTCACAGTCAAGCTCATCTCCACCAGACCCAGCCGAATCGAATTGCAGCAGGGTGGTATCGCCCGGGCAAAGCTGCCTGACGCCGTTACCGCTGTCATCGAGAACTATCGCGTAAACCGCACCAAGGTCAATCACGTCGCCGGCATTGCCGCTCAAGGCACGGGCTGGTACCCACGTGCTGCCCTGGACCGATGCCTGACCTTCACCTGCGTTATAAAGATCGAACAACTGTTCCATATCCAGTGCGTTATAAGCCAGGTTCGGCTCATTCGCCGCCGTGACCAGAGCCCTTACCTTACCTGCTGTAAGAGCCGAGCCCCACATGGCGAAATCATCGATATCACCGACAAAGAACGGTGTACTGTTATTTGCCTTCTTGCCAACGTAAACTGAATTAGTGCCGCTGTGTGTAAATACTTTCACACTCGAAGCTTCCGCGTCATATTCAACACCGTCAACATAAAACTTCAGTTCTCCAAGAGTGCTTTTAGTCCTATGAAGTAAGACTACTGCTACATGATGCCATTGACCATCAGTTACCGAGCTGGCCCCATTGGCACGCACCGCCCCTTCATCCGTAGTTATACCGACGATGCCACCATCAAGGTCCATCGTAAACGCACCTGCAAAATTGCCGTTAGATTTACCCGTACCTGCGATACTTATTTTACTGGTCGTAGTTGTCTTAACCCAAGCCGCGAATGTCCTTGCCTCACCTTCTGTTACCGGGCAGATGCCTCCGTTAGAGGTTTCTACCTTTGCGCTTCCGTTAAAATAAGCTGCATTCGAAAGCTTGCCGCTGGTCACACCAACCGATGTTTTATTGCCCTGATACAACCAGTCCTTCATTGAACCGGTATTTGAAGCTACCGTTCCACTGGTTTCATCAAATGTATAATGAATGATCAGGCCCGGCTGATCCATCAATTCAACGGTACCTGAGCTTGTGAATTGTGCTTCTGCCCCCGAATAATCTGCTGAGATCGTACCTATAAGCGTCGGTGGTCCGGTCACAGAACCGTTACCGTTTTTCGTTTGACAATCGCTCCAGTATGAAGAACCACTGGAAACACTATAATTGAGTTGGTAACATTTAAACTCAAGGCTATCGGATCCCACCTCTACAAGCATATATGTGCCTCGGCCTACCACTATCTGCAATATATCGCTTTCGGTATCTTTACTTGCTGTATCGGCGTGAACCTCGCCTCCAAAATATACACGAACTTTATTGTATTTCCTGAAAGTCTGCCACAAGTCCGAGTCGCCGCGGTTATCGTTCATAGCGCCGCTCGAGGATTTCTTTCGTACTGGCCCAAGTATAGGATTATGCCCCTGTATGAAGATATGATCGATATTCGGATCAGCCTGACCCGCCGCTAAAACATCATCTACCCAGTCAAGATGAGCACCGGCAACATCCCCGGTTACCGTACCGAATCTATCATGTAGCTTTGTTGTAGGGCTGTCCTGGCGAAATACATCAAGCGTTACGAACAATACATTATTGACTACCTTGGCGAAAGAAGTTTCATCGTAATCTGTTCCGAGTGGACGCGAAGGCACTGAACCGATCGGATCGCTGAACAAAAATGTCCCATTACTGTCTTTGTTAAACGCATTACCAAATGCCGCCCGGAAATTATTTACCTGGTTGGAAACTGTACTCCCGGAAGGCCAGTCATTATCACCGACCTCGTGGTCGCCAACCGCTGCCAGAACTATCGGAATTTGCTGTGCAAAGCGATACTGTGTGATTGTCCAGTATATCTCACCGGCATTAGCGATGGTCTCTGCCCACGTACCGCCAGGTGCGAAAACGTTCTTAATACAGCTTTTGTCCCAATGACCTGAGCCGATATCACCCGGAATAATAATTACACAAGGATCATGAGCTGCCATCTGGGTTATCATGCCATTAAGCATAGTTTCCATTGCGGGTGTTGTGCTATTTAGACCACCAGTTGCTCCGGGGTATCCAAGAGCTGCCGGTACCCCGGATGGATGTGAACCGGAAAGATCCGCTACCTCCCAGTGGGGATCGGGCCAATTGACAAAATTAAAATCTGCGAACACCTGGCTTGAGAAAAACAAAAATACCTCAAGCGTTAAAAATAATGATTTCTTCAACATACTCTTTGCTTCCTTACTAAAAATTAGCAATTCCCGTGAAACAATCCTTTAAGGACAGTTTCCCAATATTTATAATCATTTATCTGATGAAAGACGGTATTAATCCATCCATTTCAATGCTAACGCCGCCAGGTCTTCAAGATTAACATCGCCGTCACCTGCGACAGCAGGAGCTATGTCGCCCTTAGCGTCATTGCCCAGCCACACTGATATAAGGTAAGCCAGATCATCTATTTCAACTACACCGCTGCAGTCATAATCAGGTGCCGAACAATAATTCAGTGTAACACTGTTTGCTGTATATAAAACTTTGAAACTATAGTTGTCATCCGAGGTTGCTACGATATCATCAATAAGGTTAAATGTCCCGCTTACCGAGTTGGCATCGATAATTATAAAACTATCGCCTTCACTGGGCACATAACCATCTACTAATTCTACGGTCAAAGCTCCATCCAGCTCGGTGTGCCCCGTGACAACAAGATTATCATAGCTGACATCGTTCACATCGCTGTTATCCGTACCGCCTAACTGAAGGGCCAGTTCGCCGCTGTTTGTCTGGGTATAATCACCTTCTATGGTCAAAGTGCCTGTCGAATCCAGATCGACGATGCCGTTCACTTCAGGTAACTCTGTCTGCATAGCGATATTATCGAAGTAAGTCAGCCCTAACTTGTTATCCATTGCCATCCAGTAGATCAGGTCACCACAACCGGCCCCGTTCCTAAGAGCGTAATCGTCAGCGATCATATTGCCGTCCCAGTAAAGATCAAAGCTGTCTGTCGCATGATTAACATCCAGCGTCACCTCGTACCATGTATCATAAGAGAGGTTCTGCTTAAGGGTATTCATACTTCCGCCGTTACCAACAGCATAAGACAGTCCCGTTGCGCCGCTGATATTATTCGCGAAATTCATTCTTACTTCCAGATCACTCCAGTCGGGCCCGAATTTATCTGAGAGACCGTGCCATTGAGCAATAATATCGGTGCCGGGATCAATAGCCTTGATTTGGAAAGTAATGGTCCCATTCGAATCATCGGTAATAGTAAAAACATCCAGATCCAATGCCGCACCACGAACACTACCGTCACCCCAGCCAGATCTCAGAACAATATTACCTGAATCGCTGACTACAACATAATTAGCCGTTGACTGCCAGTCGGCACTTACCGTACCGATATCGCTGTTAACACTGCCGCCGTATGCTTCGAAATCCTCGGTCTTGGCAAATGATCCGCCGCTTGGCAGATTAGCAGGAGCCGGCAAACCGCCCGGACGACCAGGGGCGATCATGCCGCCATTAAAGACTTCCGGCTCAAGCAAGCCTTGATCGGTGAATTCCGGTATCCCTGCCAAAATCTCCTGCTGGCCGGTGATCGTTCCATGGCCGGTAATAGAACCGTTTGGATTTATCTCGATCTCTCGTATATTGACCAGCTTGGCATCGTCAAGATTTATACTCGCATTATCATTTATACGAAGCTCTGTACGTACCAAAAACTCACGAGCCGGATCGACGATCAAAGTTATATCGTTGGTCTCGCCTTGCATTGTCATTGCTAACATTTTGGTATCTTCATTAACATTAAGAATCTGTGCATCCGGCGTATTGTTATCAAAGGTCGCTATCCAGTTCTGAGCGGGTCCGCTATTCCAGTTAGCTGCTGGCAATCCGGAACCATCGGTAAAACTGTTGCTCGTTCCTCCTGCCCAGTTAGCCGCCGCGTCAAAATCATTCGGTGACGCACCCGGCTGCCATTTCTTATATTGAACAAAATAGGTATTGCCTTGCTGGCTCGACAGGTCCGCGTCACTTTGAGCACCTTGGTCAAGACCTATCTGCAGCAGGGCGTCACGAATATCTGTTCTTGTGCCAATAAGATCATTAGCTTCGCCTTGATCTGTCCTGACATTATAAAGATTCATGGCCCCGCTTGTCGCATTGCGGATAAGCTTATAATCCAGAACACGTACGGCCCATTCCTTCTGATTGAATGAGTGCCAAACATAAATATCGGGCCGATCACTCGTACCTTGGTTACTCAGCGTATTCCACATCGACTTACCGTCAACACCTAACGGAGCCTCTTGACCTGTCAGTTCCGCAAAGGTCGGTACAAAATCAGCGACTGTACCGACATGGCTGTCATTGATCGTATTGGGCTCG